>CAZIVE010000012.1:41765-43001 GCA_964542435.1 uncultured Parabacteroides sp. | reverse complement strand
TCTCATCTCTTCTTGATGATCGGATCGCCCATCGCCGAAGCGTCCTTATCCGATTGACTCAATGAAAAAACCCTATATTTTTATTGGTGTCCGAAAAGGTTATATGATAGAGCATTGCAAATAGAGAAAAACGAGCAAAAGCTGCTTTACTCTTTCAGAGGATTCCAGCCTTGTGCGATGAGTTCTACTTCACCTCCGTCCCGTCCTTCCATAAAGTTGCCCAACTCGGGACGTGTGATACGTCCGATGACATGCACATCTTCCATATTTTCCACCTTCTCATAGTCGGAAAGTGCGACAGTGAAGAGAAGTTCGTAATCCTCACCGCCGTTCAATGCGGCAGTGTGAAGATCCATGTTGAACTGCTCGGCCATGATGGCTGTCTGATAATCTATGGGAAGACGGTTCTCATAGATGCGACATCCGCAATGACTTTCGTGGGAGATATGAAGCAGTTCGGAAGAGAGTCCGTCAGAGATATCCATCATAGCCGTGGGAAGCACGTTGGCCTGGGCCAGACGTTCGATGATGTCCTTGCGTGCCTCCGGTTTAAGCTGACGCTCGAGCAGATATTCATGTCCGCTGAAATCGGGTTGGAAATCTTTCTCGCCGTGATAGACCTGTTTCTCTCGTTCCAACAATTGCAAACCCATATAGGCAGCGCCGAGATCGCCGGAGACGCAGATGATATCGGTATCTTTAGCCCCCGAACGGTAAACCACCTTTCCCTTTTCTCCTTCGCCGATACAAGTAATGCTGATGGCCAGTCCCGTAAGCGAAGAGGATGTATCGCCACCGACAAGATCCACACCGTAATTCTCACAAGCCAGCTTGACACCGTCGTAAAACTCATCCATATCTTCCACAGAGAAACGTTTGGAAACGCCGAGCGAGACTGTGATCTGCTTGGGCTGACCGTTCATGGCATAGATATCGGAGAAGTTCACGATGGCCGACTTATAGCCGAGATGCTTCAGCGGGCAATAGGTCAAATCGAAATGGATGCCTTCGAGCAGCAGGTCGGTTGTGACGAGCACCACCTTAAACTTGTCGCTATAGTCAAGTACAGCCGCATCATCACCCACACCTTTGAGCGTGGAGACGTTGTGCAACTCAATTTTATCTGTGAGATGGCGAATCAATCCGAATTCGCCGAGCGTAGCTATTTCTGTTCTTTCAGTCATTGTTATGAATTCCTTTTTTCTTAAAATCGGCCACATGGTCGAGTATGAGTTT
>CAZIVE010000012.1:31315-41665 GCA_964542435.1 uncultured Parabacteroides sp. | reverse complement strand
TAGGCACGTCCTTGGTTGAAGAAATATTCCGGTGCCGCAATACCTGCAATAAGCAATAGCCCATCTTTTTCCCGATCTATATCTTTCAGTTTAATCTTGGAAGCTTCGGGGAACAGCGGTTGCAGTTCGCCATATTCCAGATGACTGAAAAAGCATAGCTGATGAGGACGAAGATTGAGTCCCTTTTCCAAAACCCGATAATCGATGGGTTGCAGATCCTCATCACAGCGAGTCACCACAACGACATCCGCACGTACGGCTCCCGTAATCGGTTCGCGCAGTCTTCCCATCGGAAGCAGGCGGTCATGATAATAGGGACGATGAGAATCGGTAAGCAGAAGAGAAAGAGAAGGGATGACATGCCGATGTTGGAATGCATCATCGAGCAGTATCACCTCAGGACGTCGATTCTCAGACAGAGACATCAACTGCTCAATGCCGTGACATCTGTTTACATCCACCGCCACGATCATGTTTGGAAACTTGCGCCACATCTGATAAGGCTCGTCGCCTAAAGTCCGTGCCGTGCTCTTCGATGATGCCTGCACATACCCTTTTGAAGAGCGGCGATAACCACGGCTAAGCACTGCTACGCGATAATGCGGCGAAAGCAGTCTGACGAGATATTCGATATGAGGTGTCTTGCCAGTCCCTCCCACAGCCAAGTTTCCTACAGAGATCACAGGGATATCGTAGCTGCGGGACTTAAAGAAATGCCAGTCATATAATAGATTCCTCACGCCTACAGCTAAACCGTAAAGCGCGGCAGGTAACCTGAGCCAAGAATTGAAACTATGGACGATATCTGCTGGCATAAAACGTTATCAGAACACTTTCATATCATACGGGAGACGAGCCTGGATGCCCTGGTTGTGACGAGCCACATCAAGCGCGTGGAAGAAATCATAATCTACACCGAGGGTGGAGCGGATCCATTTCAGACGGATATCACCGATGGTCTTCTTCATGATCTGATCAAAGAAATCGGAAGAACCGGAGACATTCGAAACGGCATAATCATTAACCTTGGCAAGTTTGGCAGCCTCTTTTACAGCCGTGTCCAATCCGCCCAACTGATCCACCAGTCCACGTTGCAAAGCCTGTTCGCCTGTCCAAACGCGACCCTGACCGATGCTGTCGATCTCTGCTACACTCTTCTTGCGCCCTTCCGCACAACGGCTGATGAAGGTACGATAGCCTCGTTCAATGGTTCCCTGGATGAGAGCCTTCTCATCATCACGCATCGGACGAGTGATATCTCCGATATCGGAGAAGTCGTTCGTCTTTACCACATCCGAAGTCAATGCCAGTTTACCAAAGAGCCCGGAAGCATTCGGGAACATACCGAAAATTCCAATCGATCCGGTAATGGTGGTAGGTTCTGCAACAATCTTATTGGCTGCACAAGAGATGTAATATCCACCCGATGCGGCATAATTGCTCATGGAAACGACAACGGGTTTGACTTTCTTCAGTTCAACGATCTGTTTCCATATCTGGTCAGAAACGAATGCACTTCCGCCGGGAGAATTGACGCGCATGACAACGGCCTTCACATCCTTGTCCTTGCGAAGTTTGATGAGCTGTTTGACCAAATCACTATTGATGGTATTGTCCATGGAATAAGAAGAACTTCCCTCATCAGCGGTGATCTCGCCTTCAGCATAGAGGACGGCAATCTTGTTGGATGAATGTTTTTCCTTCAGCAATGACGATACTTCGGTGACATCACCATACTTCAAATCGTCGTCACCTTTCTGCCCGGCCATTTTCTTTACATATTCCTCGGCATCGGGACGATACTTCAATTCATCGATCAATCCGCAGCTGACAGCCTCTTTGGGATCACTAAAAGAGACTCCTTTATTGGCAAAATCGTTGACTTCATCCACTGAAATCTTACGGCTTTCTGCAATTCCCTTGGTGATATTTCCCCAGATACCGTTCAAATAGGACTCAATCTGTTCACGGTTGGCATTACTCAGATGATCCAACATGAAAGGTTCAACAGCGCCTTTATAGGTTCCGACCTTAAAGATCTGTTCCTGTACGCCAATCTTATCCATCAGTCCTTTATAGAACACCGTCTGAGATGCCATACCTACAAGTTCCAACGCTCCTTGAGGATTGAGGAACACCTTATCTGCAACAGAGCAGATGTAATAGTTGGCTTGAGAATACTGATCACCATAAGCGACAATGAACTTTCCACTGCTCTTGAAATCAATCAAAGCTCTTCGCAATTCCAATGCTGAGGCAGCCCCGACAGAGAAAGATCCGGCTTCGAGATAGATGCCTTTGATGTCATGATTTGTCTTGGCGGCTTTGATGGCAGCCTGAATATCCCTCAACGACAACTGCTCTTCCGTATCACTAAAGAGGGAACCGAAGGGATTGGACTGACCATTCTCCGACAAACTACCGGAGAGTGCAATCTTCAGGACCGAGTTACTGTCCGGCGAATAGGACGAGGATGAACCAATGGTACTTACAATGCCGAACAAAAGGAATACCGAGACGATAACGATAACCGCAAAAGCCACAAGTACTCCCAGCACTGAGGCGAACATCATTTTAAAGAATTGCTTCATATATGTTATTTATTACTTGATTCCAAAAATTCTCTTAAACCCGCATCTTTCATTGTCCACAAAGATAAATAATTAATTTCTAATCAAACAAAACCGATCCATAGAGAAAATGACGCTATTTGGATGACATCAGCAAATTCATCTTCATGTCATAGTAAGCTTGACTCATATCCAGATAATGCTCGTGAGGATTATCGAAACGCTGTTCCTCCTGCCATATCTCATGATCCAACTGCTGGCGGACATAATCACGGATATCACGGAGAGGCTTTAACTCGCAACATCTCTTCCCATCTTTGAAAACGGGATGCTGCAACTCTCTCACCTTACAGTTCATAAAGGCTCTCTTCTTCCAAGGCTTCTTGGGATCAACATAATGATATTCGGTGTCGTTCGGAACGTTCTCATCCCAATTGGTCAGAAGATCGGCTACGGCTTCACTATTCTGTCCGTAAATTCTATAGACATGCTTCAATCCGGGATTGGTGATCTTCTCTATGTTCTCAGACAACTTGATCTTGGGAACGAAGGTGCCGTTTTCTTCGATAGCAACCAACTTATAGACTGCGCCAAACGTAGCATTGCTCTGCGAATTGATCAACCTCTCTCCCACTCCGAAACTGTCGATGCAACCACCCTGATCCAATATGGAGGTGATGGTGAATTCGTCCAAGCTGTTAGAGCCGACGATGATGCAATCCTGCAATCCAGCTTCGTCGAGCATTGCACGGGATTTCTTCGACAGATAGGCAATATCGCCCGAGTCGATGCGGATCCCTTTCAGTCGTACACCCATTGGAGCAAGCACCTCTTTCGCGATTCGAATGGCATTAGGGACACCCGACTCCAGCGTGTTATACGTATCTACCAACAGCACACTCTTCTCTTTATATATCTGTGCATAGAGACGGAATGCCTCGTATTCGCTTTCGTAAAACATAACCCAGCTGTGCGCCATGGTCCCGACGACCGGGATATCGAAGTTCTGAGCAGCCAGAACCGTAGCCGTATTGACTACGCCACCAATATAAGCGGCACGGGCGCCATAAACGGCAGCATCCATATTATGGGCACGACGCGCTCCCATGTCGGAGATCATCTTCCCTCGTGCCGCGCGGACGATGCGGTTGGCTTTTGTGGCGATAAGCGACTGATGATTGAGTTGCGTCAAGATGGCTGTCTCCACAATCTGAGCCTCAATGACCGGAGCAATGACCGTTATGATCGGTTCATTCGGATACATAATCGTTCCTTCCGTGAAGGAATAGATGTCTCCCGTGAAGCGGAACGTCGAGAGGTAATCCAGGAAGCCCTCGTCAAACATATTCAGACTACGCAGATAGGCAATGTCTTCTGCCGAGAAATGGAGATTCTCTATATATTCAACGATCTGTTCCAATCCGGCAAAGATGGCAAACCCGCCATTGTCGGGGTTCTTTCTATAAAACACGTCAAACACGGCGCGTTTGTTCTGATCGTGATTTATGAAGTAGCCATTCGCCATGGTTAATTCATAAAAGTCCATCATCATCGTGATGTTTCTTTTATCAAACTGAGTCATATCTTCTTTATTTAATCATCTATTCCTTAACAATAACTTGGCACATACGCATCGCATTT
Source organism: uncultured Parabacteroides sp. (assembly GCA_964542435.1). Lineage (GTDB taxonomy): Bacteria > Bacteroidota > Bacteroidia > Bacteroidales > Tannerellaceae > CAZIVE01. The sequence continues at coordinate 37,454 of CAZIVE010000012.1, read as the reverse complement.
AAAGCGTTGCGATGGTTCTCTACAGTTGTACCCGCGCAGCAGGAAGCATCCACCATCACCGGAATCTCCGGCAACCTGGCCTTTAGGATCATGGCATTCGAGATCACGCAGATATCCGTACAAAGCCCGATCAGCTCTACCGAATCCACCTGTGTCATCTCAGCAATGGCTTGCGCCAACTCAATGGAGCCGAACGCTTTCTTTTCGAATCTCTCAGCGTCAGGAACTACTACATCTGCCTGAATCTGCCATCCTTGCGTACCTTTGATGCAATGTTTCACGGGAAGGTTGCGGCCCTCCTGCGTCTGGAGATAATCTTCAGCATGTGTATCCTGTGTGAAAAGGACCTTATCTCCATGCTGAAGATATTCGTGGATCTTCTCCTTCACCTTCGGAACGATCTTCTGAGCCTCTACACTTCCGAGACTTCCATCGATGAAATCATTCTGCATGTCCACAACCACTAATACTTTCATATCTTATCGGTTTTATATCTACGAATTGGCAAAATGCCGGGCGATAGGCGACAACTCTTCATCGGTGAAACAGACCTGGCGGAAGATATCACGGATTAATTCGGGCGACACCTTCAGAAAATCTTCCTCGCGCGGAGTAATCAACAGGCCTCCGAGATCAGCGGCTCCGGGACTGGAGAGGAACTTATCTTTTCCCTCTGCAGAATATTGCCACGGACGATGCAATCTGCGCGGAATAATGGTCACTACCCAACGTCCTTCGACATAATTGGCAAAGATGTTCATCATCGGTTCCGTCTCTCCGCTTTGAATCGGCAGGGAATCATAGATGCGGAAGAACATCTCCTCGGCTTCGGCTTCATCTGCGGTAACAATGATCAGACCGTTGCGCAGATAGTCGTGGAGAAGATATAAGGAACAACCTTTCTGTTGGGTAAGCAGATTGGCTGGAATTAATTTCGAAGGCAGCTCCTCATCATAGGGCATGCGGAAACGTGTGCCGGCTTGGAAGTGGGTATGGTCGGGAGCCGAAGCACCACATTTCGGGCCGTTATAAAAGACGGTATATTGATCGAGGGCCTGCGCCAATCTCAGGAGATCGCGGAAACGGGGACGGATCAATTGAGGTTCGTGTCCGAGAGACGGGATCGTAAAATGTTCGGGGAAGATGGGGAACGGATTGCAGAGCAGTTGGTAATGTTCACCAAAAGGAAGACGGAGCTGTTCCGCCGGCAGATTCGCCGGGCAAAGGAAACAAGGACGCTTCTCCAATGAAGCTTTATCAAGCTTCGCACCGGTGGAAACCATCCGTGAAGGATTGAACTGCACACGGAAAAGGAATCCTCCCATGTCGAACTCACGGATCTTTGCTTGCGCCAAGTCTGCATAGTTCTTTGCTGCCAGAGGCCAGCACTTCAACTGCTCTTTGAGCATTTCCGAAGCCCTCTGTGATGTCAACTCATTCATGGCTCAACATCTTTAAACGCGCCTCCAGTTCCCACGTACGGATGCTGTCTTTATAGAGGTTGTTACGGTTGATCTTCTCCACACTCAATGCCGCATCCGAGTTGTCATCCCAACGACGACAGAGATAGAGCACATCATAGATACGCCCAATTTGGTACTCGCGGCTGATGCGAAGTCCGATGGCATAATCCTCACCATAGCTGGTGTTGGGGAATCCGATACGGCGAAGCATCGGCGTCCAGAAGGCACGAGGCGCTCCCAGTCCGTTGATGCGGAGTGCATTGTTACGGCCATTCTCCGGCGTCCATTCCTTATGATCGATGATTCCCGGCGGAATGGTCTCCATGTTGAAATTGGTCATCCGATAGGAACCGATCACCATGGCACACTGCTGTTCGTAGAAGGCATCGACCACTTTCTGCAGGGTATGTGAATCGGCATAGACATCATCACTGTCGAGCTGCACGGCAAACTTACCGCAACGAGCATCATAGACGGCACAATCCCAACATCCTCCGATGCCGAGATCGTTACGCTCAGGAACGATATGAATAAGACGCTCATCTTTGAACTCATCGATCTTCTCCGTTGTACCATCTGTCGAATGGTTGTCCACGATGATCAGATTGAAGGGGAACTTTGTCTCCTGGGACAAGACTGACTGAATGGCGTCGGCGATGGTACGGATTCGGTTGCGGACGGGAATGACGACCGTCGCTTCAACCGGGAACTGATCGGCACCAAAATCGATCTTCTCGAACTCTGGCTTCAGATAGCCACCGATACGTTTGAGGTGTTCGGTACAGGCCTTCTCCATTTCCAGTTGCACGGCACGGTTCTTCGGATCGACATAATCGAAGTTCTTCTCGCCCGACTTGCGCGTGTCGCGTTCTATTTCGGTATAAAGATATTCATTGAGATGCACGAGCGGCGCCTTCTCGGAAACACGCAGACGAAGGTCGTACAGCGCAGCATAATGATAATTGACATCCATGGCAGCAGCTGCCTCACGGAGATATTCGGAACGATAGAACAGCACCGAACCGAAATCGAAGTCGTCTCTCAGGCTTCCTTTCTGATAGGCAATGACCGGATGAGCCACCAGCTCACCGTTCTTCTGTTCGTTGCGATCGGCATAGAGCATGCCAGCGGACGAGTCATCGGCGATGTTGACCATGCGTTCCAAAGCCAACTGCCCCAGCATCAGATCCTCCTCTTTCGTATAGATAAGGGAATAATCTGCATCAGAGTGACGAGCAATCCAGCGGATCGTATCCGTGCACCAGTTGCGTGTAATGGGATAAACCTTATTGACCATCGGTTCCTTGGCCAACGCTTCCGCGAGTGGTCCGGTAACGCCATTTTCTTTGGCGGGAATGAAACAATTGATTCGTGTCATACTTTATGATGTGTTTTCGTTTATTTGGTTGATGAACTAAAGAAGCCCAGGATCTCTCCCATCAGCTGATCGCGGCTGCTTTCGTCGAGAATAGTCTCGAACGGAAAGCCCATGACAAAGTTGCGATAGTCTCCGTCGTAGGCAACAGCTGCACCGATATTGTTGTCTGTGTAGCGCAGTACGGAAGAGGCCTTCTTGTCAGCAGGCGTCATGCCGTTGACGCGCTCTGCGCAATAGATATGCGGATTGGGTGTATTGCAATAGCGATACGATCCATTGAAACCTTTCACTGCGGAAACGCAGGAGGCAGCGACGGCTGCACGGGAAGCATTGCTGCTGGCGAAGGTGCATTTCAGCACATTCTTCGCAAAACTTTTTCCTTCGGGTGTATTCTGCAGATCACTCAGGACATACGCTCCGGTGACCATCAGGGAACGGCCCGCCTTGCAATAATCGGTCAAGGCCTTCTGCAAATCTTCGGGGAAGGTCTGGAAATCTACCGGACGAACGCAGTTGCCGATGGTTGTGGCACGCTGCTTGCCAAGAATAAGATCCACGATACGATAGTCCGCCAGTTTGACAGTGCCATCAACCACAGCCTTCTCACTGGATGTGACGAAGGAATAGCCGGCGGCTTTCATGGACTTTCCGTGCATATAGGGATAGTCGAACGTATTGCCGGCCATTGTCTTGCCCGTATAATCGTTGTAGCAGTCGCCGAATCCATTGTCGTCGTTGGTGATCCAGGGCGCATTGCGATGGAACGAATACTGATCGCCAACAAAGGAGATATCCTGCTGATAGGCCACGCCATGATCTTCGTCATAGAGGAAACCGGCGAGACTATCCTGCTTGGCTTCGAAGGAAGCTGGTGCACTCAAACGGTCGAAACCGTTCACGATCATCACCGTGCCCTTCTCCTTCGTGTTGCGGCATACGGAAACGATTTCCGAAGGGAAGCTTCGCCCACCTTCGTTAACGGCTACGACTTTGAAACTATAAATCTGATCCGGACGGATGGTGACTTTCGTCTCATTGCCATGAATCATCTTGCCGTTGTCGAACGCTCCGTCATTGATGCGTGTGTAAAGCAGGTAGGCATTCGGATCGGCTGTCGGTTCGAGAGAATCGGGCGTCGCATTCCAAGCAATCTTCACTTCGGTCTCTCCAGCAAACGTTGCATGCAGACTGGACGGAGCCAACGGCTCGACAATCACGTTCTTCTTACTCTCGCGTCCGATGTAACGCAGGATACCTTTATATATAGCTCTCGAAACCGTGAAACGGAAACGGGGATCGAGGCCGTAACGCATGTCTGAGAAGTTCTGATGCGACAGCAACTCGAGCAGCATGGCGGGAACGTCGGGCACACGCGATTCGTAGTAGGACTGATTCCACATGCCGCGGCGCGACCATTCGGGGGAGAACTGATGACGTACATCCGACACAATCTGCGTCTGCACCAAATCCGTCAGGTCGCGTGATGTTTCACGGCTCAGACCATTGGGATATTCTGTAGAACCGTCTTTCTGATGCGACGTATAGATGCCGAGCGTACCAATGATCGAATCATCAGGCGTGATGCCGGCATCGCTATGAAAGGCAAAGGACATATCCACGGGAACATTCTGGATGTTCTTCAGATAGTTCACCCAATGTCCGCGACTACGGTAGTCGTCGTTGTAGTCATTGGTGAAATGGCTTTCGGAATAGACTGTGTCGGGAAATCCTGCCCACTGCAACCAATAACGCGAGCCTTCCACATAACGCGGATAACCGCTGACCACCGAAGCGAAGCGGGTGGTGTCTTTCGGAGCGCGGGCCACGTTGCCCATTCCGCCGCCGATCTTCACTGCATCCGCCGTAATGATCTTTCCTGCCTTATAACTGATGTTCGAAAGCGTGACCCTTCCCTCCGTACCTTTATTAAAGAAGAAACTGCCAATGTAGATCCATGTGCCGCCGCCCATCGTCTGGTTGACATTCACCGAAGTGCTCTGTCCGCCATGCAGCACGGTGTATGTGGCACAATCGGTACTGGTGGGAAGCGTACGATAAGAGACATAAACCGCATACGTCCCGTCTTCCGGGATTTCAGGGATCCATTCGGCTTTGCTTTCGGCGCCCTTCTTGATGGTCGTCACCTGACGGACCGTTCCCGTAAGGAAAGGATTCTGTCCATCGACATAGATATCTTTCTTGTTGGCAAATCCTGCCATGCCGGCATCGCTCCACGACTGATCGCCATTGCTCTCCTTGAAGGTAGAACCCTTTGTAGAACCATCGTTGTCGATGATCATCTCCGCTGCATGCGTATCGCGTTCGCGGGGAATGAGGACATTGGCTCCGGCATTTTCGAGCATCGGAATCAGAAAAGGCAGCACATAGCTCTGCGTATAGAGATCCTCGACCGTGCCGAACAGACGCGCGCGCTGCCATTCCCAACGAGCCGTCTCCTGCGTGAAATACATTCCGTGGCTTTGCCACAAGGCGATGTGGCGGCCCTGCAAACCTTTGGTCTGTCCAAATCCTTCAACCGGAGAGGTCAACGGGAAACGAAGCGTTTTATTGGCATAGATCTTGCTCTTGTCGTATTTCCGCGTCTTGTAATATTCGGGGACAAGCGTCTCGATGGCCTTTCCGTTGGTAACGACCGTCACATTCTTCGCATCGGGGAAAAACGACTGAAGCTGGCTGTAGATCTCAGACACATTGCCCTCACGAAAAGGAACATCCTCCAACTCTTCACTGGCTGTGATCGTGACATTCTTGCCATTCACATCAATGGATTTCACTTCTACCGTTCGCGCCGCAGCATACTTGCGTGCAAAGGCGTTGAGCGTCTTTGCTATTTCCGTTTTGTTTTCGTTTTTCACCGCGCGGCCGAATGTCGTGGCGGCTGAAGTTTGGAGCAGTGTTCCGAGGATGAAAACCACTGCGATGCTTATGATTGTTTGTCTCATTTTCATTTTATCTTGTGAAAGAGAAACAACTTCATTTTCATTTGCATAAAACGTAGAAGCTGCCTTCTCCTCTTTTATCATGCAAAAATAATCATTTCCCTGCTGTTAACAATATTGTAACATACAATTCAACTTCGGTACGCAACGAAGATCCATACCACATTCCCAAACCTACTTGACTGCCGACTACTCCTTCCCAACCCTTGTTTTGCTCTACTCGATTGCCGACTACTTCTTTCCAACCCTTGTTTTGCTCTACTCGATTGCCGACTACTTCTTCCCAACCCTTGTTTTGCTCTACTCGACTGCCGACTACTCCTTTCCAACCCTTGTTT
>CAZIVE010000012.1:27541-31215 GCA_964542435.1 uncultured Parabacteroides sp. | reverse complement strand
TTTTGCATTCCTACGAACGTAGAAGTCCTATTTCCTCGGTTTTTTGCATTCCTACGAATGTAGAAGTCCTTTTTCCCCAGTATTTTGCATTTCTACGGACATAGAAATACTATTTCTGTGGTAAATACCATTCCGACGGACGTAGAAATCCTATTTCCCCGGAAAATTCCATTTCTACGAGCGTCAAAGCCCTTTTTCTCCGGTATTTTGCATTTCTACGAACGTCAGAGCCTTTTCGGCAAGGGAATAACCTTCGTCATACAGATCAGAAAGCCGCTTCTCGTCCGTATCCATGCGTCCAACCACGATAGGTTTCTCGGGACGAATCACCACGACCTTTCCCTCCTTTTCCAATCGTTCCACCAGATCAAGCTGCTCGTTGTAATGCCGGTAACGAAGCAGGAGCTGTTCCCGAATGGCAGGATATTTATGATAAAACAACCGCGCGAGCGCGAAATTCTTGTCGGGTTTGCGATAGCCTTTGTTGCGCGTCAAGACAATCACATTCTTTTCATAGCCATCGGCCATGGCACGAGCGACAGGAATGGAATCGCAGATGCCGCCGTCCAGATAGGGCACGCCGCCGACCCGCGCAATCGGGCCGATGAACGGCAGGGAACAGGAGGCTCGGCAATACTGCAGAAGCAGTTCCCGATCGTGCTTTTCTTCAATATAGACGGCCTTTCCCGTGCGGCAGTCGCTTGCCACCATCACGAAGCGCATCGGAGAACGAAAATAGGCATCGTAATCGAACTTATGATATTCCTGCGGATAACGGCCGAAGAGATATTCGATGTCGATGAAACCCTTTCCTTGAAAGAGGAACTTCCAGCCGATGTAAGGACGAAGCTTGAGCAGGTCAATGTCACTGAACTTGGCACGGCCGCGCTGTCCCGAAGCATACGAAATGCCATTGCTCGCGCCGGCAGAGACGCCGATCACGTACGGAAAGCGTATCCGACGGTCCATGAAACAGTCGAGGACGCCGGCTGTGAAAATTCCACGCATACCGCCGCCCTCGAGCACTAATCCTGTCTTATCGTCTAAAATCATTTACCAAACAACGATCTCATCGGTGAACATGGAGACATCTCCATAGAACCAATAAGGTAATATCTTTGCCTTCAAGCGTACATACCGCGTATTCCAGTTGCCGTTGATGCTGACTGGAAGCGAGGTGCGTGAATCGTTTTCCTTGATCTGGCACGGAACCGTAGTCTGAGAAGTGTAGTTTACGCCGTCGTTCGAAGTGAGCAATTCAATCTGCACCGGTTCGAAGATCCCCTGAGCTACACGACGCAGCCAGGTGGTCGTGACGGAATGGATGTTTATCACCTTTCCCAAGTCAACCGAGCAGTCGAGATCTTTCGCGAAGCCCTGCCATTTGCCATCCAGATAGAACATGCTACCACGCTGCCCGTTGGTCAGAGAGGTCGCTCCTTCAGCCGGATATTTGATGCTTCCGTCAGAATAATAATGAACGGGCTTTCCCATAGCCTTATGCGCATCGACATGCAGAGCCACCTTGTCACCTTCGATCTTTCCATCCTTGAAGATCGCCACTACCACATTGGCAGAATCTTTGACGGTGAAAGGAACCTTAAATAAAGGAGAAGCGGTCGTAGGTGTCGAGCCGTCCAGCGTATAGCGGATCTCAGCCGGCTTACGCTCGGGAATGAACTTGACAGCGATGTTCTTCTTCGTGAGATTCGGGGTGAGTGCTATCTCCACATTGTTCGGATTGGGGAAAGCATTGATGCCGCGTTTGTGCAGCAGAGCGATATTGTTGTTCATACGAACTTTGAAATTATCCCATGAACGCAGGTTCTGCGGTGTCCAGTCGATCTCGGCGATAGCCAAAGCACGCGGGAACATCATATATTCCAAATGGCTGGTCGTCGGAATAAACTCAGACCAGGTATTTCCCTGCACACCGATGATATGCTTCTGCTGAGCAGGAGTCAATGAATCGGCAGGAATCGGATCATAGCCATACACTCTGCGTACCGGCACGTAACCGCCGATAGCCAAAGGCTGTGTAGCAGGATCAGCCTGATAGTAGTCGAAATAGCAGAAGTTGGTCGGAGTCATGATGACGTCATGATTCATACGTGCAGCCTTGATGCCGCCATCCACGCCACGCCATGACATGACCGTAGCTTCGGGAGCAATACCGCCCTTCAGAATCTCGTCCCATCCGATGATCTTACGACCCTTCGTCTTCAGAAAGTCCTCGCACTGCTTGATCATATAGCTCTGCAGTTCCTCCACATTCTTCATACCTTCCCGTTTCATCAGTGCCTGACACTTCTCGCAAGTCTTCCAAGCCTCCATATTAGCCTCATCACCTCCGACATGAATATATTCAGAAGGGAAAAGCTCCACAACTTCCGAAAGGACATCCTTCATAAACTGAATGGTCTTCTCATTGCCGATGCAGAAAGCAGAATTACCATACTTCTTTCCCGAACAGCAGAGCTCCGGATAAGCCACGAACACTTCACTCGCATGAGCCGGGAACTCGATCTCCGGAATGATGGTGATGTGACGAGCTGCCGCATAAGCCACCATTTCACGAATATCCGCTTTGGTATAATATCCGCCGTAAGAATTTGGCGTTCCCTCTTTGACAAAAGGATGTTCCTTGTTGAGATATTGCCACTGTACATAACTCTTGACCGGTCTGAAGGCAGCTTCCGAAGTCAGTTTCGGATATTTGTCGATCTGAAGTCGCCACCCGCCGTTATCCGTCAGATGCAGATGCAGACGATTGAGTTTATAATACGACATCACATCGATCAGTTTGAGAACTTCCTCTTTGGGATAGAACGTACGAGAAACATCCAGATGCAGTCCACGATAGCCGAACCGAGGCGAATCTTCGATCGTAACGTAAGGCAATCCCTGCGGTGTAAGCAGCTGTTTCAAGGTCTGCTCGCCATAAAACAATCCGGCCTGTGTTCCCGCCTTCAGCGTCACACCTGCTTTGTTTACGACCAGACTATATCCTTCCGGTTTGGACTTATCAAATTTCGGGTCGATCTTGAAAGAGACACCCCGATGACTTTGTTGAGCAAACAGCTGGCTGCTATCCGTCTTGAAATAACCTTTGGAAACTTGCATCTTTGCAGGACGCGGAATAAGATGGTCCTGAGCAAAAGCCGTAAAAGAAATAAACATAGAGGAAAGCGTAACAATTCCCAATCGAATCAGATCGGCACTTTTTAAAAATTTCATCAGTACTGTTATTAAGTTAACATAAAAACAGAGAGACTGATTAAGGTCTCTCTGCTGATATCGGAAAAAAGGAAAGCCACACTATAGAAATGGACGAACTCCTAATGACAGGATTTGAGCGCTTCGTCCTCTTTGTAATCCGCCGTGCTATGCATGCCCCGAAGGGTGCGGCCCGCCATTGATGACAAAAGCTTGTCTCGGAATTCTAAAATAACTGATGAGTTCCCCAATCGATCAGGTGTGGCTGAGCTCCTTTTATTTCTATTCCTTATGCAACAAAGATAAATCAATTGCATTGATTATCCAAATATTTAGCCAATTATTATTCAAAAAAAAGCGCTGTTTTTGAGTCAAAACGCTCCTTTTGGATTTAAATTCACCCAAAAGTACAGTTTCCCCTACCAAACGACGATTTCATCCGTGAAGAGATAGTTGTC
>CAZIVE010000012.1:16900-27441 GCA_964542435.1 uncultured Parabacteroides sp. | reverse complement strand
CAGTCGAAATCGCCTGAGAAGCCCTGCCATTTACCGTCGAGGTAAAACATGCCGCCTCTGTTTCCATTGGTGAGCGTAGTCATGCCCTCGGCTGAATATTTGACATCACGGATATAATATTGTACCGGTTTCCCGATCGCTTTGTGATTATAGACGCGCGAGGATTCTTTGTCGCCCTCCATCTTTCCATCTTTGAAGATGGCTGCCACAACAAAAGCAGAATCCTGAACGGAAATAGAGTGTTTATATGTCGGAGACGATTCCGTAGGAGTCGTTCCGTCCAACGTATAATGGATCTCAGCCGGTTCCCGTTCGGGCTCAAGCTTTACCTTCATCGTCTGCTTGGAAGCATTCACCTCCGTTACGATCTCCACGCTGTTCGGATTGGGGAAAGCATTGACGCCCCGTTTAAGGAGCAACGTGACCTGATGATCCATTCTTCCCTTGAAGTTATCCCACAAACGAAGGTTCTGTGGCGTCCATCCGATCTCGGCAATAGCCAAGGCACGCGGGAACATCATATATTCCAAATGGCTTGACGTAGGAATAAACTCCGACCAAGTATTTCCCTGTACGCCGATGATACGCTGGCATTGTCCCGGCGTTAAGGAATCAGCCGGAACCGGATCATAACTATAGACACCACGAACAGGAAGATATCCACCTATTGCAAAAGGCTGCGTATAAGGATCAGCCTGATAGTTGTCGAAATAGCAATAGCTTGACGGAGTCATGATCACATCATGATTCATGCGGGCAGCTGCGATTCCACCATCGACACCGCGCCACGACATGACCGTTGCTTCCGGGGCAAGTCCACCTTTCAAAATCTCGTCCCATCCGATCAGCTTACGACCTTTCGTCTTCAAGAACGCTTCGCACTGCTTGATCATATAACTCTGCAGTTCCTCCACGTTCTTCATTCCTTCACGTTTCATAAAAGCCTGGCATTTCTCACACTTCTTCCAAGATTCCATATACGCTTCGTCACCACCGACATGGATATATTCAGATGGGAAAAGTTCCACGACCTCAGCAAGGACGTCTTTCATGAACTGAATGCTCTTCTCGTTGCCGATACAAAAGGCTGAGTTGCCCTTGCCATACTTCTCACCCGAACAGCTAAGCTCGGGATAAGCCGCAAAGACTTCGCTTGAATGATCCGGGAACTCAATCTCCGGAATGATGGTGATGTGACGAGCGGCTGCATAAGCCACCATCTCGCGGACATCCGCCTTCGTATAGAAGCCACCATAAGCACCGGGCGTATCCTTGGATACAAATACGCTCGGACCTTTATAGGCCCAATTGGGATAATCGCTGCTGGGTCTGTAAGCTGCGTCAGTCGTCAATTTAGGATACTTATCGATCTGAAGTCTCCAACCTCCGTTATCAGTCAGATGCAGATGCAGGCGGTTGAGCTTGTAATCGGACATCACGTCAATGAGTTTCAGGATTTCCTCCTTTGGGAAAAAGTGGCGCGACACATCCACATGCAAACCTCGATAGCCGAATCTCGGATAATCTTGAATCGACACATAAGGCAATCCCTGCTGGGTGAGCAATTGCTTCAACGTCTGCTTCCCATAAAACAATCCCGCCTCTGTTCCAGCCCGCAACACGACGCCGGACTTGTTCACAACCAAAATATAACCCTCAGGTTTACTCTTGTCGAAAGAGGGATCAATCTGAAATTGTATCTCTTTCTGATTCTGCTTTCCAAACAACAGACTGCTGTCCGTCTTGAAATAGCCTTTCGATATCTGCATCCACGCCGGACGTGGCAAAAGATTGTCCTGCGCGACAGCTGTAGTTGTGACAGCTATCGAAGCCAAAGCAATAGTGCCCAATCTGAAGCAATAGGATAGAGTATGTGACTTCATCATTACATTGTTATTAAATTGATCAATATGCAAAGGTCTGAAGAATTTTCATCCGACCTATACATTACTATATAGTTCCCTTACCAAACAACAATCTCATCCGTAAAAATAAAGGTATCTCCGTTATTTCTATGAAGAGGATTCTTCGCTACAAGGCGAATATACCGAGCTTGCCAGTTGCCTTGGAAAGTGAATGTCTCAAAGGTTGACATCACCGCCTCAGGTATTCTCGTCGGAATCACGCCCTGTGGCACAAACGTTGTTCCGTCATCCGAAGTAAACAGTTCGACAGAATCCGGCTGGAAAATATAGGGAAGCACCTGACGCATCCAACGGGAAGAGACAGAATGGATGTCCGTCTTTTCTCCCAGATCGATGACGCAATCAAGATCTGTCAGATAACCCTGCCATCTATGATCCTGATAAGACAAACCGCCACGGTAGCCATTGACGAGACAAGATTCTCCTTCTGCCGGATATCTCTCGTTAAGCGGCATATTATAATGTACCGGTTTGCCGATTGCCTTATGATAATCCACCCGCAACATATTGGGTTTACCATCGATCTTGCCATTACGAAAGATAGCACTGACGATCGTAGCCGAATCCTTGACAACGATAGGACTTTCATACAACTTGGAAGAAGTTGTCGGTGTTGTTCCATCGGTCGTATAGCGCAGTTCGACAGGATAAGCCTCTGGATCGAGCGTCACAACAATCTGTTTGTTCGCATTGTCAACGTTCATCGTCCCTTCTACTGTCGTAGAATTGGAATAGGGATTGAATCCGCGTTTCTGAAGTATCGGGATATTGGCATTCGCACGTTTCTTGAAGTCCTGCCAGGAACGTCTGTCCTGTGGCGTCCAAGCCACCTCAGCAAGAGCCAACGCACGCGGGAACATCATATATTCCAAATGACTGGTAGTCGGAATAAATTCCGACCAAGTGTTAGCCTGGACTCCAATAATATGTTTACATTGTTCCGGGGTCAGAGAATCTGTGGGCGTCGGATTATAACTATATACTTTGCTTAAAGGAAGATAGCCGCCAATAGCAAGAGGCTGCGTTTCGGGATCGGCCTGATAGTGGTCGAAGTAGCAATAGGTGCCTGGTGTCATGACCACATCATGGTTCATACGGGCAGAAGCGATGCCGCCCTCCTCGCCTCTCCAAGACATCACTGTAGCTTCGGGAGCCAATCCTCCTTCAAGGATCTCATCCCAACCGATCATCTTACGGCCTTTCGACTTCAGGAAATTCTCACATTGCCTGATCATATAACTTTGCAGTTCGTCCACATCCTTCAGACCTTCTCTCTGCATCAAAGCCTTGCATTTATCACATTCCTTCCACGAAGTCTTATCGGCTTCATCTCCGCCGATATGGATATATTCAGATGGGAACAGGTCGATGACTTCCGAAAGGACGTCCTTCATGAACTGGATGGTTTTCTCATTGCCGATACACAAGTCAGACGTGCCATACTGTTTTCCTGTACAACTCAGTTCAGGATAGGCCACAAACACCTCGCTCGAATGTCCTGGGAATTCTATTTCAGGAACAATGACAATGTGGCGAGCCGCAGCATAAGCCACCATTTCGCGAATATCCTGTTTCGTATAGAAGCCACCGTAAGAGCCGGGCGTTTCTTTGGTAACGAAACGGCTGGAATCTTTCTGAGTCCAATGCATATAATCGATCTCTGATCGAAAAGCAGCATCCGTTGTCAGTTTGGGGTATTTATCTATCTGGATGCGCCAACCTCCATTATCTGTCAAATGAAGATGGAGACGGTTGAGTTTGTAATAAGACATCACGTCGAGTAACTTGAGCACTTCCTCTTTAGGAAAGAAATGTCTGGAAACATCCAGATGCAAACCTCGATAGGCAAAACGAGGAGCGTCTTCGATAGTCACATAAGGTACTCCTTGAGAGGACAGGAGCTGTCTCAGCGTTTGCTTCCCGTAGAACAGTCCCGCTTGCGTGCCGGCTTTCAAGGATATGCCTTTGCCATTCACTACGAGACGATAACCTTCGGGCTTCGACGAATCAAAAGCAGGATCAATCTTATAGCTTATACCCTTAGCTGCATGTTTGCCAAACAGACGACTGCTATCGGTTTGAAAGAAACCTTTTGAAGTCTGCATTCGGGCAGGCAGAGGGATCAATGTCTGCTGAGCGTTTGACGAAGAAACGATGAAAGACGAAAGGAAGATGACAAACAATGTTGCCAACGAACTTGAAGAGTGAGTTTTAAATAAAGCCATAGAATCAGGGTTAAAAATGATGATACATAAAAACAGAGAGACTTACAAAAGCCTCTCTGTAGAAAATATTTTAAAGAAAGCCGCACCGTAGATATGAACAAACTCCGTATGACAGGATTTGAGTGCTTTGCCATCTTTGTAATCCGCTGTGCTATGCATGCCCCGAAGGGTGCGGCCCGCCATTGATGACAAGAGCTATGTCTCGGAATTTAGAAATAATTGATGAGTTTCCCAATCGAACAAGTGCGGCTTAACTCTTTATTTCAATTCCTTTGCTACAAAGATATATCGAGCATTTCAGATATCCAAATATTTGGCAAGAAAAAAACGAAAGAGAGCTGCATTTTTGATGCAGTTCTCTCTATGTTACGAATGATATGGAAATCTACTTTACCTTATCGATGATAGCCTTAAATGCTTCCGGATGATTCATTGCTAAATCAGCGAGCACTTTTCTATTGATTTCGATACCTGCATTACGCAGAGCACCCATCAGACGAGAGTAAGAAAGACCTTCGATACGTGCACCAGCATTGATACGCTGAATCCACAAAGCACGGAAGTTACGTTTCTTATTTCTACGATCGCGGAATGCGTAGGTTAAACCCTTCTCCCAAGTATTCTTGGCGACGGTCCACACATTTTTACGGGCTCCATAATAGCCACGTGTAAGTTTTAAAATCCGTTTTCTTTTTGCTCTTGAAGCAACATGATTTACTGATCTCGGCATAATTCTAAACTGTTTTTGAATGTCAGCGCCATCTATTTTTACTGTTTACGATGGACTTAACTGCTAAACACTCGGTTAATAAATCTTGATAAAACTACTAATAAGAAATCACTTCAAGCAAAGAAGCTTTCTAACGTTAGGGATATTTGCTCCGTCAACGATGGCGAAGTGTGTAAGATTCAGCTTCTGCTTCTTGGTCTTCTTCGTAAGAATATGACTCTTGTAAGCATGTTTTCTCTTGATCTTTCCTGTTCCGGTAAGGGCGAACCTCTTTTTTGAACCGGAATTAGTCTTCAACTTAGGCATTTTCCAATTATTATTTAATTATTAAACTTGTCCCCATCATCGGGGTTTATTATTCTTTATTTTCAGTTGCCGGTTTCTCAGCCGTTTCAGGCTTGTGAGGAACCACTTTCTTAACTTCTTCTTTCTGAGGAGCAACTACTCCACTCTTCTTGGCAGTAATCATAATGATCATACGTTTACCTTCCAAGACAGGCATCTGTTCAACCTTTCCGAATTCCTCCAAATCATTAGCGAAACGAAGCAGGAGCACTTCTCCTTGTTCTTTAAAAAGGATAGAACGTCCTTTGAAAAAGACATACGCCTTAACCTTCGCACCTTCCTGCAAGAACTCTTTTGCATGCTTCAGCTTGAAGTCGTAGTCGTGATCGTCAGTCTGTGGACCGAAACGGATCTCCTTGACAACGACTTTGACTGCTTTAGCCTTCTGTTCCTTCTGACGCTTCTTCTGCTGATAGAGAAACTTCTGATAGTCGGCAACCTTGCAAACCGGGGGCACGGCATTCGGTGAAATCTCAATCAGATCAAGACCTTGATCTTCTGCTATCCTAAGTGCTTGCGCAATGGGATAAACTCCTTGCTCCACATTTTCACCTACCAGTCTCACCTCACGAACGTGGATGCGTTCATTTGTCCTGTACTGGTCTTTCAGACTGTCATTCTTCATTCAAAAAAGATTGTTCTCCTCGTTAATAATTTATTTAAACGTTTTCCAACGATTCATTTGTTCATCAACTTCATCGTTGATTTGCGCCGCAAAGGTAGCAATTTCCATTGAACCCTTATCTCCTTCGCCCTGTTTTCTTACAGAAACAACATTATTTTCTGCTTCTTTCTCTCCGACAATCAGCATATAAGGGATTCTCTTCAGCTCGTTGTCACGGATTTTACGACCGATCTTCTCGTTACGATCATCCACAACAACGCGGATATCTTTGTCTTCCAAAGCGGCAGATACCTTCCATGCATAATCATTGAACTTTTCACTGATAGGCAGGATACATACCTGGTCAGGTGTCAACCACAACGGGAACTTACCTGCTGTATGCTCAATCAGAACAGCGATGAAACGTTCCATAGAGCCGAACGGTGCACGGTGAATCATGACAGGACGGTGTTTCTTGTTATCCTCGCCGGTATATTCCAAACCGAAACGTTCCGGAAGGTTATAATCCACCTGGATCGTACCCAATTGCCAACGGCGTCCGATTGCATCTTTGACCATGAAGTCGAGCTTCGGTCCATAGAATGCAGCTTCACCATATTCAATCTTGGCATTCAGTCCTTTTTCCTGGCAAGCTTCGATGATAGCCGTTTCAGCCTTCTCCCAATTCTCGTCGCTACCGATATATTTCTCTCTGTTTACTTTGTCACGCAAAGAAATCTGAGCTTCGAACTGCTTGAAATCAAGTGCACGGAAAATAATGGAGATGATATCCATAACCTTCAGGAATTCATCCTTCAACTGATCAGGACGGCAGAAAAGATGGGCATCATCCTGCGTAAATCCACGTACTCTCGTCAATCCGTGAAGCTCACCGCTCTGCTCGTAACGATAAACCGTACCGAACTCGGCGAAGCGCAAAGGCAGATCCTTGTAAGAACGGGGGAATGCCTTATAAATCTCACAGTGGTGAGGGCAGTTCATCGGTTTCAACAGATACTCCTCTCCTTCCTGAGGCGTCTTGATGGGCTGGAAAGAATCCTTGCCATACTTTGCCCAGTGACCGGAAGTAACATAAAGCTGCTTGCTGCCGATATGAGGAGTCATTACCTGCTGGTAACCATATTTCTTTTGGATGCGTTTCAAGAAATCTTCAAGCTTCAAGCGAAGTTGCGTTCCTCTCGGAAGCCACAAAGGAAGACCCGGACCAACCATAGCTGAGAAGGTAAACAACTCAAGCTCTCGTCCGATCTTACGATGATCACGTTTCTTTGCCTCTTCAAGCAATACCAGATAATCATCGAGCATTTTCTTCTTCGGGAAGGTGATACCATAAAGACGAACCAGCTGATTCCGCTTTTCATCACCGCGCCAATAGGCACCGGCAACACTCGTCAGCTTGACAGCCTTTATATAAGATGTATTGGGAAGGTGCGGACCACGGCAAAGATCCGTGAAAGCACCCTGCGTATAGGTCGAAATGGTACCGTCAGCCAATTCGCTGATCAGTTCCACTTTATAGACTTCGCCACGATCTCCGAACATCTTCAATGCGTCAGCCTTGGTGATATCCTTACGAACGATAGGATCTTTCTTGGCTGCCAATTCAACCATTCTCTTCTCGATGGTAGGAAAGTCATCTTCACTGATGGTTGCTTCACCGGGATCGACGTCATAATAGAAACCGTTCTCAATTGCGGGACCGATACCAAACTTGATGCCGGGATAAAGTTCCTGAAGCGCTTCAGCCATAAGGTGTGCACTTGAATGCCAATATGCATGTTTACCCTCATCGTCGTCCCACTTGAACAGACGCACGGAGGCATCGTTCATGATCGGGCGAGTCAGATCCCATACTTCACCGTTAACGCTGGCGGCGAGTACCTCACTCGCAAGACGGGGACTGATACTCTCTGCAATCTGCAAGGAGGTTGTTCCCTCAGCGAATTCTTTCACCGAATTATCCGGAAATGTAATCTTTATCATAATCTATTCGCAATAAATACTTTTTCAGTCTGCAAAGGTACGACTATTCTTTTTAATAATTGTGATTGTTTTGTCTAAAAGTGATTATTTTGCAAACACTTCGTTGCTCTCATCGGAATATTCACGATAAGAGATCACATAAATTAAGGGTTATTATTGACATAAAGAAGTCAAGCCGGAACTTTGTCCAAACCTTGATTTTATCGGCTCGACATGCGTTTGATGATGCTATAAGCATCGAAGATTCCCAATTCGCCCGCTTTACTCAAGTCTGATATGCCACGATTGGCATCACCTTGTGAAAGTCGTGCAAGACCTCTGTTGAAATAGGCTTCCGCGAAATCGGGATCTCGTTCAATAGCTGCGTTATAATCGAGGATGGCAGCTGCGAAATCATGCTGAGCACAACGCAAATTGGCACGATTGAAATAGGCATAGACGAAACTGGGATCAAGCTTGAGCACCATATCATAATCATGAATGATCAATTGATGATCGTAAGACGAACGATCGTCTTTCAACTTCGAGAGCGTAGGATCCGACAATACTGGATCGCTCTTCTGTTCAGCTGTCAGATTCAGACTCATGGAACTGTTACTATTATCCGAATTCGCGTCAGAAGACTGAGATTCATTATATGTCAATTGCTTATAGCGCAGGACCGCTCTATTGAAATAGGCCATAGCAAAGTTGGGATCGATCTCGATGACTTTCGTATAATCCTTGATGCTTTCGTTGAAATCCTGCACAAGCATATAGTCCAAAGCTCGTCCGAAATAGGCGATGGCATCATTGTTGTTCTTCGCGATACGCGATGAATATTCATTGATGGAATTGAAATGTGAAGAGATCTGATCTTCTGTCAGCGCTGCTTCCTGATCGGTGATCAGCAACTTGTGGCTGACAGCCATCTTGCCGTTAAACTCCTCGACCATTTTGCTATAATATACCAGTTTCTTGACGGGATCAGGCTTTTCGTAATAGGTCAGCACGAACTGAGGCTGCAAATCCACTCTGACATTGCGGTCCTGGACTTTTCCTCGAACCTCGCTTTCATATTTGCTCTTGCGTTCCTGTTCCTTATCATACACTACCAAACGATTGAACTTGTTGATGTTCTTATCCGACTGTTCTCGCGTATTCTCTTTGGAATCGGCGTTCTCATCCGGATTGTCCTTATCATCTTTCGCTGTCGTAGTTGCCAATGCTCCACTCTTTTTCGGAATCTTACCGTTCTTGACGCTCTCTTCCATCCGGATAGCTTTCCAATAATCACGATCGGCTCCCACCAGATCGTGCATCTTTCTCTTGGCATCCGAACGGCTGTAATATCCGGGAAGGAAATTGGGATAATGTCCCAACACTTTATCGTAATCCTTCACAGCGCCTCGGTAATCACCGGTTTCAACTTTCAGCAAAGCGCGGTTGTAATACGCCATATAATTTTCAGGTTCCAACTGGATAACCACATCGAAATCCTCAATGGCTCGGTTGTTGTCGCCTACTTGGAATCGCAGAAGACCGCGGTTGAAACGAGCGATCAGATTATCCTTATCGAGCCGTATCACTTCGTCATAATCGGACATCGCGCCCCGAAGATCGTTGAGCTGGTAACGAACCAGACCTCTATTAATATAGTAACCACTTTCTCGTGTATCGAGATGAAGAGCCTCATTCAAATCAGAAAGAGCTCCTTTATAATCGTTTTTCTGATACCGGAGAATGGCTCGGTTGCCATAAGCAGGAGCATAATAGGGATCCATCTTGATGGCCAAGTCGTAATCGACAATCGCTTTGGCCGTATCGCCTTTTTCCAGATACATAGCTCCTCGCATCTGATAGTTGAGTGCGTCGGAAGGATATTTCTTCATAAGCTGGGAAAAAGCATCTTCGGCATCGGCATAATCTTTCTTCTGAATGAATGCAACGGCTCGGTTGGACAACATCTGATGATCGTCAGGACGGAAACTCAAGCCTTTATCATAATCGGCGATGGCTTCGTTGTATTTTTCCTGACTCTGACGTGCGATAGCCCGAATATAATAGGCCTGAACAAGAAAAGGATTACGAGCCAGGCACAAAGAACAATCCTCTTCGGCGCCTTTATAATCTTCCAGGCTCACTTTGGCAGCAGCGCGATAGAAATAGGGCTCGGCCAACCAAGGTTTCGAACGAATCACTTGATTGAAATACTGTATGGAAAGGACATAGTCCTCAAAATACAATGCATTTCTTCCAATCGCCAGCACTCTGTCGGTATTGACCTGAGCGAATGCTGAGACTGTAAATAGTTGTATTAGGATGAATAGAATGAATTTCTTCATACTGTTTTTCGTGCTCTGGTTGAATGGAATTTTTCTTCACAACTGAAGGACGAGTTTGCATATCCTCCTCTTTGCAAGAGATTCTTTCCTTACAATCGAAGCACAAAAGTAAGTAATAAATCAAACCGTGAGAATAATTGACCTATTTTTAAGAATTCAACACAATTATTTAGGTGCAAAGGCTCAACTCATAAGCATAGCGGGATAAATGAGAGGAATGGAAACGTCTCCTGTTTCTGTATCCTTCCGTATGTTTCCATGAAGGTAAATTTCTTTTCACCTTCATGCATTTTTTGCCTTCAAGAAAGAAATGTCCGCGCTCTATTGGAATAAAAATATTCAACCATGGTTAAAATATTTTTTGACTATTGAGCCAGAAAGTTT
>CAZIVE010000012.1:5469-16800 GCA_964542435.1 uncultured Parabacteroides sp. | reverse complement strand
GCCAGAAACAGATCATCTCTCAGATTTCTCTTCACGTCGAGGTAATAAATACGCTTGCCTGCATGAATCGTTTTTGAATAAAGAATCTCCTTGTCGCCGTTCTCAACCTGTACTTTTCTATCCGATTCTTCCATAATCCATCATCATTAATAAAATCAACAAAGCCTAAAATATAAAAGAAGCACAACGTCTCCTGTTCCATAAACGAAACAAATATGAAAGTTTTTTTTGCAATAGGCAACAAAAAAAAGAAAAATTTTAGACTTAAGAAGGTAAAAAAGGAAGAGAAGAGCCGAAAAAAGAATGTGTTAACGAGAATCTCCAAAAGAATCATTATCTTTGCACGCTCGCAAAACAAAGAGAGACGGATGTGCCAACGCCCATCAAATAAATTTGGCTATACTCACGATTTGTCATATCTTTGCGGCGAAATGCAGCGAATTATCAAAACAGAAGCTTTATAAGATGATCAACAGGGTTTTAATCCGTATCAAGGTCTTGCAGATAGTGTATTCATATTATCAGAATGAAAACAGCGACCTGGGGATTTCCGAAAACGAATTATTATTTAGTTTGCAGAAGTCATACGACCTTTACAACTATTTTCTGCTACTCATCCCGGAAGTAACCAACCTCCAATACCGCATCATTGAGGCGAAGAAGAGTAAATATCTTCCTACCGAAGAGGAAAAGAATCCGAACATGCGATTGGTGAACAACCGTCTTGCCACCCAAATTTCAGCCAACGATTCTCTAAAAAAATATGTAGCGTCAGAAGGAATCTCCTGGAGCGACGATGCCGACTTCGTCAAAAGCGTCCTCGACCTGATCCTCGCTTCGGATGTCTATAAGGAATACATCGAGAATCCCGATGATTCGTATGAGACAGATAGAACATTCTGGCGAACGATATTCAAGAAGGTGATCGGCGGTAATGATGATATCGAGGAATATCTGGGCGACAAAAGTATCTACTGGAACGATGATATCGAGATCGTCGAGACATTCGTCATGAAAACCATCAACCAGTTTGAACAGTCCAAAGGCAGCCGGCAGGAACTTCTTCCGATGTATAACGACAACGAAGACAAGAACTTTGCGACGCAGCTTTTCCGCCAGTCTATTCTGAAAGGTGCTGATTATCGCTCACGTATCGATTATCACATGCGCAATTGGGATACAGAACGCGTAGCTACGATGGACCTCATCATCATGCAGGTCGCACTTGCCGAACTACTCAACTTCCCTTCCATCCCAATCGAAGTGACGCTGAACGAATACATCAATGCAGCCAAATTCTACAGCACGCCCAACAGCTCGCAGTTTGTAAACGGCGTATTGAATTCGATCGTTGAGGAGCTAAAAAGCGAAAAGTTATTGCTGAAAAACTAATAATTAATCTTACATTTGTAGCAAATCCTTTTTAAGGACAACATAACTAATCATTTATATTTATGGAAATACTTAGTATTCTTCTACAAGCACAAGCCGGAGGCGGGCAGTGGTCAGGCATTTTCATGCTGGTCGTCATCGTAGCTATTTTCTATTTCTTCATGATTCGTCCGCAGCAGAAAAAGCAGAAAGAGGTCCAGAAAGCACGCGAAGCCCTCAAAGTGGGCGATAAGGTTATTACCTCTGGTGGCGTTTATGGTAGAATCCGTGAGATTGGCGACGTCTATATGATGGTCGAAATCGCAGACGGCATTAAGATCCGTATTGACAAGACTTCAGTTTTTGCATCTGCAGAAGACGCACAGCAGAAATAAAACACGCTGATCAAGCATGGCGCAGTCAGAACCTACAAAGAGTTCGCTTAAGCCTGCCGATCAAAAGGAAAAGGCTTTCTCGCATCCTCAAAGATGGAAGGAAGCCCTTATTTTTTTAGCCTTCGTCTTCCTCTCCTTCTGCTTCTGGATGCTCCAAAGCATGCAGGAGAAATATGAAGTCAATATTGCCATACCAGTCACTTACAAAAATGTCCCCGCTGAAATGGCGTTCACTAAGACGCTGCCCAAAGCCTTCAATGTAAAGATCAAGGACAAAGGTAGCGTACTACTCAACTATATGTTGGGAAGAACGTTTGTTCCTATCACCGTCACGATGCACGCAACGAAAGGCAAAAGCGGAATCCTCACCTTTAGCCACAAAGCAATCGAAAACGCTATTTTCAAGCAATTGAAAGTAACTACGCAACTGATTTCATTTGATCCATCCGAACTGTATCTGACGTATAGTCCGATGCAATGGAAAAAGATCATGGTTGCCTTCAATGGAGAGATTCACACCGAAGCGGGTTATCAGATTGCCGGAGATATTCTCATCCAACCTCAAGAGGTGCAGGTTTATGCGCCACAACAGGTTCTCGACACACTTCATCAAGTGAAGACGTCGTTTACGACAGTGGAAAATGGAAACCAGACCGTCGTGAAAAAGTTAAAACTGATGGCTGTGAAAGGGGCCAAATTGAATAGCCGAATCGTCAAAGTGACCATTCCTATTGAGGAATTTACGGAGAAGTCTATCGAAATTGATGTACAATGCACCAATATTCCGGACCATTTTCGCATCCGCATGTTTCCTTCCACCGTTAAGATCACTTGCAACGTGCCTCTTTCCCGTTTCAAAGAGATCAACGAGACGATGTTCTCCGCTTCCGTCACTCTTCCCAACATGGACGATGTGAGTGGAACCAGCCTTCCCGTTTCATTGAATAAGAAGCCGTCGTGGATGAAAAATGTGAAGATCGATCCGGATAAGATTGACTTTCTTCTGGAACAAATCAAAGACGAATGATCAAGATTGGAATTACCGGCGGTATCGGAAGTGGCAAATCAGTCGTCTCAACACTGTTCTCCGTCATGGGCTTTCCGGTTTATACGGCAGACGACGAATCGAAAAGGATTGTAAATTCATCTCCGCTAATTCGAGAACAACTTGAAAAAGTGGTTGGCGAAAATGTCTATGTCGGAAACCAATTGAACAAAAAGGAACTGGCTTCGTTTATTTTTGGGAATGAAGAGCATCTCAACATCGTCAATTCCATCATACATCCTGTCGTCAGAAAGGATTTTCTGGAATGGGCAGGACGACAGACTTCCGAAATATGCCTCATCGAATCGGCTATTCTCTTCGCAAGCAGCATTGACAAGATTGTGGATTACAGTTTGCTCGTCTATGCGCCTTTGGAAATGCGCATCGCACGAACGATAGAACGCGATCATACAAGTCGTGATGCCGTGCTTCTGAGAATAGGAAGTCAGAAATCCGAAGAAGAAAAGCGCATGCATTGTGATTTCACCATCACCAACGACGATCAGATGCCTCTGATTCCACAAGTTGAAAGTCTCGTTGGGCAATTATTGGGTACAACTTCACCTGTTGCGTAACAAGGATTGAAGTCCAATAAATTCAAAAATCTCTAGCAAACACATTGAATATAGACCATTTTTTGCTACTTTTGCAAACACTAAAGTCAAACATTTTATTTGAAAAGAAATGGACATGCTTAAAACAATCGTAGCAATCACGGGAAGACCGGGATTGTACAAGAGAATTTCTCAGGGAAAGAATATGCTTATCGTCGAATCCTTGCTCGAACATAAGAAAGTGCCGGCTTATCCTCAGGATAAGGTGGTTTCTCTCGGCGACATCGCTATCTACACCGAAGATGAAGAAGTTCCATTGAGCAAAGTGTTGACGACTATTCAGACCAAAGAGAACGGCGCTGCTATCGCAATGGATTTAAAAGCTGCCAAGCCGGACGAACTGCGTGCCTATTTTGCAGAGATCCTGCCTAATTTCGATCGTGACCGCGTATATCCGAGTGATATCCGCAAAATCATCTCTTGGTATAATCTGCTTGTCAAAGAGAATCTGACTGATTTCTCTAGCGAGAAGGACGAAGCTGCTGAAGAGAAACCGGAAGAAGACAGCGCTGCTAAGGAATAATCGAATCCGATTATTCCTCTTCTATACATTATATATATAGGTTACAATAACTGCCTGACGATTTGTCGGTCGGTTTGTGCTGTTTCATAACCCGATGTCACGGCTGAAGAGCCCATCGGAACATCTTCGTTCCGATATTCCATCTGGCTCTGAAGGATACTGCGCGCTGACGAATGAAACTCTTTAGCGCCTGTCTCTTTCTCGATCATCGCTATATTATCTGGTCTCACGCCACAACCAGGCATGATAATGATGCGTCCCTTGGCACGTTTTACCAATTCCCGAATCATCGGAATGCCTTCCACAGCATTCGGTTTTTGTCCGGAAGTGAGGATGCGGTCACAGCCTAATTGAATCAGTTCTTCCAAGGCTTTGAAAGGATCGTTGCAAACATCAAAGGCTCGATGGCAAGTGATGGAAAGTGGACGAGCGGCATCTATCAGCTGCTTCATCAAAGGCAGATCGAAATGGCCGTCGCGCTTCAAGCATCCAAACACGACGCCGTGGACTTTAACCTGTTTACACAAGGCAATGTCTGACATCATCGAACGGACTTCACTCTGTGTATATAGAAAATCGCCGCCGCGAGGTCGAATGATGACATTGATATCAATCCAGGAAGTGAGAGCTCGTGCCGTATAGATCTCGCCGTAGCTTGGCGTCGTTCCTCCTTCGGGAATCCCGGCACAAAGTTCAACACGCCTTGCTCCTCCTAACTCCGCTTCCAAACAGCTCTGAGCTGAATTGGCACAAATCTCTATTATCCTGCTCATAGTCTTGATCGAATTTTTAGCGAAGATAAATAAAAGAAGGCAGTTTTCATAGATCATTTGTGGTTTATATGATGAGAAAAGTGGACTTCACAGTTTTGTAACAACGTTGCAACGACGCTGAAACAATAGGCTTCTACTTTTGTAACCAGTAATCAGCGGCAAATGAGAATCCAACAATTCAGCCCCATCATATTCTTATGGACAATCCTTGGATTGCCATTCCATGCATTCGCACAGGAAGTCAGCTATACTCCAAGCGTTCACGGCGTAATCAGAGGCAAATATGAATACCAGCCGGATATAGATTCGCATCGTTTTGAAGTACGGAATGCACGCTTCAATTTTTCCGGTTTGGTTGGATCGCCCTCTTTATGTTACAAAGCGGAAATCGATCTTTCGGATGAAGGAGAAATCAAGATGCTGGATGCTTATGTCAATTACAAACTGTTCGATTTGTTTGCAGACAGCACAAAAACGAAAGACTCAGGTCGTTCTCTCGAGTTCACCATCGGACAAATGCGCGTTCCATTTACAATCGATGCAAAACGTTCTCCCAACGATCAGTATTTCGCCAATCGTTCCTTTATCGGTAAACAAGTAGGAAATGTGCGTGATGTCGGAGCGATGATGACTTACAGATTCTATCCTGAACATCCCGTTATTCTCGAAGGTGGTTTCTTTAACGGTTCGGGATTGACCAATCAGAAGGTCTGGCATAAAAAATTGAACTTTTCCACCAAAGCTCAGTTCTTTTTCGCCAAGAACTGGAATCTCACGCTCTCTGCACAAAGGACAAAGCCTGATTCCGTACGTATCCAAACCTACGATGCGGGAATCTATTATCAGGATTCACATTGGCATATCGAAGGTGAATATCTTTACAAGTGTTATGCGGATAACCTATATAATAAGGTACATGCTGTGGATGCATTCGTCAATTACGATCTTCCGCTCAAACGGTACTTCAAGAAAATCTCATTCCTCGGCCGCTATGATTTCATGACTGACTACAGCGACGGAATGAAACTTTCCAACGGACGACTCACTACGACAGATTATGCGCGTCAACGTCTTACAGGAGGAATCACGCTCAGTCTCGGCAAACCGTTTCAGTCTGACATCAGAATCAACTATGAAAAGTACTTCTATCAGGCCAATGGCAATCCGAAAGAGAGCGAAAAGGACAAATTCGTCGTAGAGTTCGTGATGAAGTTTTAGAGATGTGAAGAAAAATCTATTCTAATCGTCACTCAATTCGACTGATACGAAATAAAATGTCACGAATCAAAAGAAAAAGATTGCAAATTGGAAAATAATGCGTAATATTGCGGCGTCAAAAAGAAAAAAATTAAACCAGATTAAAATCATGGATGCAGCTTTTGCATACAATACATGGGCGCTTATGACCCCTTGGGGGGTAAGAATCTGCAAGTAACCATCCGCAACATCAAAGCATGTTGCCTCCTGCAATCATTTGTCCGATTGCTTCTATTTTCATTTAATTATTTTCCTATTATTAATTATAACCGACGATATCATGCGCCGGTCTTGTGCTTAAAAAGATACAACACCGATGAAAGTAATGAAATTCGGCGGAACATCCGTAGGTTCCGTAGATAGCATTCTGAATGTAAAGAAAATTGTTGAAGCCGTTGATGAGCCTGTCATTGTGGTAGTCTCAGCACTCGGCGGAATTACCGATAAACTTATTTCCACATCCGAAATGGCAGCTAAAGGCGATGTGGGTTACGAGAAACAACTCTCGGAAATCATCACGCGCCACCTTGACGTCATCGAAGGCGTTATCGCTGACAAATGGATTCGACTTGAAGTGCAACGCAAAGTGATGGTGCTGCTCGACGAACTGGGCAACATTCTGAAGGGCGTTTACCTCATCAACGATCTTTCACCCAAGACTTCCGACACCATCGTAAGCTATGGCGAACGACTCTCTTCACTGATCGTTTCCAACGTCATCAGCGAAGCGATTCTCTATGACTCCCGCAAATTCATACGGACGATCAAACAGTTTAACAAACACATCGTCAATTTTGAACTGACGAACCGACTGATCCGTGAAACTTTCAGCACGCTGCCTAAAGTAGCACTGGTTCCAGGATTCATCGCTTCAAGCGCGGAGAACAACGAAGTCACCAACCTCGGCCGCGGCGGTTCCGATTACACCGCTTCTATTCTGGCAACGGCTCTCGACGCTTCCATCCTCGAGATCTGGACCGATGTGGACGGATTCATGACAGCCGATCCTCGCGTGATCAGTTCGGCATACGTAATCGACAAACTCAGTTTCACGGAGGCTATGGAGCTTTGCAACTTCGGTGCGAAAGTGATCTATCCACCTACGATCTATCCCGTTTATCATAAGAACATTCCTATCCGAATCAAGAACACGTTCAATCCGGACGCTCCGGGATCTTACATTTCCAAGGATCGTGCGAAAGATGACGGGAAGGCCATTATTAAAGGTATATCTTCCATCAATGATACCTGTTTGATCACCGTTCAAGGTCTCGGCATGGTCGGCGTGATTGGTGTCAACTACAGGATATTCCGAACCTTGGCACAAAACGGCATCAGCGTATTCATGGTGTCACAGGCAAGTTCAGAGAATAATACGACTTTCGCTGTTCGTAACGCGGACGCCGATCTTTCGGTACAAGTGCTCAATGAGGAATTTGCACTGGAACGGCAGCAGGGCGAAATCAGCGACATGATTGCGGAAAAAGATCTTGCAACCGTCGCTATCGTCGGTGAGAACATGAAACGTACGCCAGGTATCGCAGGCAAACTGTTCGGAACACTCGGACGCGCCGGCATCAGTGTCATTGCATGTGCTCAGGGCGCTTCGGAAACCAACATTTCGTTCGTCATCAAGTTGAAATATCTGCGCAAAGCACTCAACTCCATCCACGATTCCTTCTTCCTGTCCGAATACAAAGTACTCAACCTTTTCATCGTCGGCGTGGGAACGGTCGGTGGAAACCTGATCGAACAGATCCGCATCCAACAACCCAAACTGATGCAACAAAACGGACTGAAACTGAATGTGGTCGGCATTGCCAACTCTCATCGGGCTATATACAAACGCGAAGGCATTGATTTGGAAAACTATCGCGAGCAGCTGAAGGAAAACGGTCAGGAAAGCAATCCCAGTATGCTATGCGATGAGATCCTCAAGACCAACATCTTCAACTCTGTCTTCGTGGATTGTACGGCAAGCACAGACATCGCGGCATTGTACGGAACCTTGATGAGCAACAACGTCTCGGTGGTCGCTGCCAACAAGGAAGCCGCTTCGTCATCGTACAGCAACTACAAGAAATTGAAAGAGACAGCTCGCCATAGCGGCATCAAGTTCCTCTTCGAGACCAATGTGGGCGCAGGACTGCCGATCATCAACACGATGAACGATCTCATCAACAGCGGTGACCATATTCTGAAGCTGGAAGCGGTTCTTTCGGGTACGCTGAACTTCATCTTCAACACCATAAGCAAAGATACTCCCTTTAGCGAAGCGATCCGCAAGGCAAAAGAGGCAGGATATGCCGAACCTGATCCGCGCATCGACCTCTGCGGAAAGGATGTGATACGGAAACTTGTGATTCTGGCACGTGAAGCCGGTTACGAAGTGGAACAGAACGACGTGAAGCGCAATCTGTTTATTCCGGAGAAGTACTTCGAAGGCTCTTTGGACGACTTCTGGAAAAACATCCGCAATATGGATGCAGATTTCGAAGTTAAACGCGAAGAGGCAGAAGCAGAAGGAAAGAGATTCCGCTTCGTCGCCAAGATGGAGAACGGGAAATGTGAAGTCGGACTGCGCGAAGTGGACACACATCATCCCTTCTATGATCTCGAGGGAAGTAACAATATCATCATGATCTCAACGGAACGTTATCACGATTACCCGATGATCATAAAAGGTTACGGAGCCGGTGCAGGTGTGACAGCTGCCGGTGTATTCGCCGACATCATCTCTATTGCCAACATCTAATCGAAGGAAAAAGATATGAAACATGTAATCATATTGGGCGACGGCATGGCCGACGAGCCGATTGCCGCTCTCGGCAACAAAACGCCGATGCAATTTGCCGATACTCCTTCGATGGACAGACTTGCCAAACTGGGTGTCACGGGAAGGATGAAAACTGTCACTGACGGATTTCATCCGGGAAGTGAAGTAGCCAACATGGCGATTCTCGGTTACGATCTGCCTACGGTTTATGAGGGACGCGGCGTATTGGAAGCTGCCAGCATGGGCGTTGATCTGAAGCCCGACGAGATGGCGCTTCGTTGCAATCTCATCTGCATCGAAGGGGATCATATCAAGAATCATTCATCTGGAAACATCACTTCCGAAGAGGCTTCAGTCTTGATTGACTTCCTCAACGAACAGCTCGGATCAGATCGGGTGAAGTTTCATTCGGGCGTCTCCTATCGCCATCTGCTCGTCATCAAAAATGGTGATAAACGCCTAGACTGCACGCCTCCTCACGACGTTCCGCTACACGCTTTCCGTCCGCTGATGGTGAAACCGCTTGCAAAGGAGGCTGAAGAGACAGCCGATCTGATCAACCATCTGATTCTTCGTTCACAGGAAATACTGCCCAATCATCCTATCAATCTGAAGCGTGTAGCTGAAGGAAAAGATCCCGCCAACAGCATCTGGCCTTGGTCGCCCGGCTATCGTCCTGCCATGAAAACCATGCGCGAGATGTTCGGAATCAAGAAGGGCGCTGTCATCTCGGCCGTCGATCTGATCCGCGGAATCGGCGTCTATGCCGGATTGGAAGTGATCAATGTAGAAGGTGCGACGGGTCTTTCCACCACCAACTACGAAGGTAAAGCCGAAGCAGCTGTCGAAGCTCTTCGCAAAAACGATTTTGTATATGTGCATGTGGAGGCGAGCGACGAAGCCGGACACGACGGCGACGTGGATCTGAAGGTGAAGACCATCGAATATCTCGACCACCGGCTGATCAGCCACATCGTGGAAGCAACCCAAGATTGGGACGAACCGGTAGCCATTGCCGTGCTGCCTGATCATCCTACGCCTTGCGCCATTCGCACACATACGGCAACACCGATTCCTTTCCTGATGTACAAACCGGGTATCGAGCCCGACACAGTGAAGGTATTCGACGAGTTCTCCGTCTTGAACGGGAAATACGGTATTTTACAAAAAGACGAATTCATTAAAACATTTCTATCCTTATGAACTACTATAGTACGAACAAACAGGCTCCGGAAGCTTCACTTGAAGAGGCCGTCGTAAAAGGACTTGCTCCTGACAAAGGTCTTTACATGCCTGAATACATCGACACACTCGACGAAGAGGTGATTGCCGACATGAAGAACCGCTCCTTCCAGGAGATCGGCTGCACCGTTGCCGAAGCCTTCTTCGGCGATGACCTGGACAAAAAGACCATCGACAGCATCGTGACCGATACGTTGTCGTTCGAAACTCCGGTGGTTCATGTGGAAGACAACATCTACTCGCTGGAGCTTTTCCACGGACCTACGCTGGCGTTCAAGGATGTAGGCGCACGTTTCATGGCGCGTCTGCTGGCCCATTTCATCCATAAGGAAGGCAAGCAGAAGGTGAATGTGCTCGTCGCTACTTCGGGCGATACGGGCAGTGCGGTTGCCAACGGATTTCTCGGCGTTCCGGGCATCCACGTCTTTGTACTCTATCCAAAAGACAAAGTCAGTCCGATACAGGAAAGCCAGTTCACCACTCTGGGACAGAACATCACGGCACTCGAGATCGACGGCACCTTCGACGACTGCCAGGCACTCGTCAAGTCTGCCTTCATGGACGAAGAACTGAATGCCCAGAAGAAACTTACCTCTGCAAACTCCATCAACATCGCACGACTCATCCCGCAGTCGTTCTACTACTTCAACGCTTACGCACAGCTCGACAAAATCGGCAAGGCCGACAATCTGGTAATCAGCGTGCCGAGCGGCAACTTCGGAAATCTCACCGCAGGACTCTTCGCCTATTGGATGGGACTTCCCGTGAAACGTTTCGTAGCAGCGAACAACAGCAACGACGTCTTCTTCGAATATCTGAAGACCGGCGAATACAAACCGCGTCCTTCCATTCAGACACTTGCCAATGCCATGGATGTCGGCGATCCGAGCAACTATGCACGCATCATGGACCTGTTCAGCATCTACGACGATCCCTACAAAGAGATATGCAAACTGATCGAAGGACATCGTTTTTCTGATGAAGACATTGAATTTGTCATTCGCCGCGTATTCAATGACGACGGTTACCTGCTCGATCCTCACGGTTCATGCGGTTTCCAGGCCCTCATTGAAAGTGCACTGAAGGAAGACGAAACAGGACTCTTCCTCGAAACGGCTCATCCTGCCAAGTTCAAAGGCACCGTAGATCGCATCCTCGAATCAAACGTAGAGATTCCTGCAAAACTCAAGGCCTTTATGGAAGGTACAAAACAGAATCTTTCTCTCGACAACGATTTCGAGGGCTTCAAGAGTTTCTTATTGGAAAACGCTGAGTAAACAGCTCTTCTTTTACACGAGGCAACATTTGGGACATAAGATGATGTCGCTCTAATTA
>CAZIVE010000012.1:0-5369 GCA_964542435.1 uncultured Parabacteroides sp. | reverse complement strand
AGACAACATTCGGAACATAAGATGATGTCGCTCTAATTAGCGAGACAACATTCGGGACATAAAATGATGCCGCTCTAATTAGCGAGGCAACATTCGGGACTTAAAATGATGCCGCTCTAATTAGCGAGGCAACATTCGAGGATCGAGAAGGGTACAAACCAAACTTCCCCTGTAGTATAACGGCTACAGAAGGCGGCAAAAGAAAAAAGAAAGGAGAGATGACAGGATTATTCCACTGCCCATTGCTTCATCTCGTACATATCAAGATATTCGCCCCATTCAGGATCAACTTCCGTGTAGATAGATAAGGGAAGTTGCTCAAAAGGTTCTAGGGCTTCGTTCAGACGTTCGCCAAATACGCGGACATTGCGGGTATAAAAGACGAAGATTTTCTCTCCGTTACCTGTATAAACAGCTGTCATGATGCTGAGTTTGTCTTTTTCCATTGCCTTCTGGAGCACCGTTTGGACATTCTCCATCTGTTCTGCTTCATGTTCGCTCGGCATACCTTTTGGATCGGCTTCGTATTTCCAGGTCACCTCCGCACGGTCGTGATATTTGCCACTGTTGACAAAATCGCCCAATTCATCGCGGCCTTTGACGACAAACATCTTCCCATTGTTGTCTTCCGACAATGCTGTAAACCAAACATCGCTTAACTTCATATTCTTTTCCTCCGCGGCGATCCGTACGCCCTTTTTGATACGTTTTTCTTTTGCAAATATAGTGCAAGTTGTGCGCTCATGGAATGAATTTATTCAATTTTCATTCGCCTTCATCACGACAGAATTACTTCAGTACAAACTGGAACTCTTCCTTCGATTCATCCAACGCAAAACCTTCGTATTCGAAAAGCTTCAGTTCTTCAGGCGAAGTGATGCGGTTCTTCAAGATAAAACGAGTCATGGCTCCACGGCACATCTTCGTATAGATGACGATGGTTTTGAGTTTTCCATCTTTCATGACATGAAAATCCGGCGTGATGATCTCCACCTCCTTCTTGACGCGATTCCAATCGAGTAACGACTTCATCTCTTCACTCGCGAGATTGACGAGAATTCCGTCATCAGCCTTGATCCTTTCAATAAAATAATCGGTAAGAAGCGGCTTCCAATGCTCGAACAAGTTCAATCCGCCCAATTCCGGAAACATCACATTTCCCTCCAAACGATAGGGTTTGACCAGATCCAAAGGACGAAGTAGTCCGTAGAGAAACGAGGCGATCAGCAGATGTTCGTTGAGATAAGGCAGTTCATCAGCCGAGAAAGTCTCCGGAGCAAGCTTCTTAAAGACCATCCCATCATAAGCGAATGCCGCAGGAATAGCTTTCTTCGTCTCATCAAAGAATGACTGAAACCGATCCCAGTTTTCCCGGGCAATAGCCGTATTCACATGCAGTCTGTTCTTCAGTTCCACCACATCACAACCCGCCATCAACAGCGCAATGCGATTGGCCTCATCCTGAAAATGCGGCGCTGTCGTCAAAGAGATCCCAACAGGAAAACCTCCCGTCATGATCTTGGCACAAGCAATGTAAATGATCATATCGTTATTGATAAAAGATTCGGTGGTGAAGATAAAGAAAAAGCATCAGATTTACTTAGCATTGAAATAAAAGAGGAAAAAGTTGCACAATATTACAACTACTTATATCTTTGCTAAGTGAAGCGATTAATCAAAACATACGGCGGATACTTTGAAAGATTTATCTCATCTCTATCTAAAAAAGAGAGGTTAAAACTTAATTATATCATCTCTCTTTTAGAAACGGAAGACAGGATGCCAACAAGATTTATAAAATTCATCCGTGATGGTTTGTTTGAACTTCGCTTGGAATATAACAACAATATATATCGCGTCTTTTTCATCTTTGACGAAGGGAACATTGTCGTCCTATTCAATGGATATCATAAGAAAACCCAAAAGGCACCAACAAAAGAGATTGAAAAGGCACTAATCATAAAAGAGGCATATTATGCAGACAAACAATCATCAAATCACTGATTACAGCGCAGTGCTGGAAAAGGAATACGGAAAACATGGCAGCGAAGAACGTGCCAAGTTTGACGAAGATGCGTATGCTTTCTACACGAGTCAGATTTTGCTTGACGCAAGGAAAAATGCGAAGGTGACTCAAGAGGAATTGGCGAATCGTATCGGAGCGAACAAATCATACATTTCCCGCATCGAAAAAGGAACTACAGTTCCCAGTGTAGCTACCTTCTACAGAATCATCAATGCCTTGGGATTATCAATAGAACTAAAGCCTATTCATTGAACAAAAAACAAACTGGTCTCGAAAACCTTCTACAAGATTGACGAGACCAGTCGGATATCACAAGATTAATTCATGTTCGTATTGGTCAGCTTCTTTCCCTGATATTCGCCGGTAAGCGCTTTCAGGAAAGTAGTGATGCTGCCAACCTCCTGCTTTGTCAGATTGACTCCAACCTGATATTTGCCCATCATCGTGACAGCCTCTTCCAAAGTCTTCAGAGAACCATCGTGATAATAAGGAGCTGTCAATGCTACGTTACGGAGCGTCGGAGTCTTGAAGCGATACCGATCACGTTCAACTTTGGTCTGAGCATAACGGCCATTGTCGCCATCGGTCAGTCCGTCGTTGCGCAATTCCTTACGATCCTTGAAGTAGTTGGCACGTTCGCCCATCAGTTCGTAGCTCTGTCCGCCCATGATTTCACCGGCATGACAGGTAGCGCAACTATACTTTTTGAAGAGTTCGTAACCCTTAATCTCGTCAGCAGTCATCGCATTCTTGTCACCCTTCAGATATTTATCGAAGGCAGAGTTTGGCGTGATGAGCGTCTTCTCAAACTCCTGGATAGCGTTGGTAATCGTAGCCTGACTGTATCCTTCCGGATAAGAAGCAAGGAAACGTTTGGTGAACGCAGCATCCTGCTGAAGCTTGGCTATGATCTGATCGAATGAAGTGTTTCCCATCTCAACCGGATTCAATGGAGGACCACCGGCCTGATCAGCTAACGTCTTTGCACGGCCATCCCAGAACTGAACGAAGTTGAAGAGTGCATTGTAAACTGTAGGAGCATTGACACCTCCCAACTGCTTTCCTACACCTTCCGAATGCGATTTGTTGTCCACGCCTCCTGTTTCCAATCCATGGCAAGATGCGCAGGAAACCGTGTTATCAATGGAGAGACGCGTATCCACATAAAGATCATGGCCGAGAGCAACCTTGGCGGAATCTGTCGGCACTGCATCCGGCAACGGACGGATCGTCTCGTTCTTGAACTCTGCGGAAGCCAGCGGATTCGGATAATACTTGGCGCGTGCCTGCTTCGTCCATTCCATCACGATAGAACTCTTGGCAGAAGTAGTCTGCGAGCCCCAATGTACGAGATAATACTTGGCGAGCGGCATCGACTTGTCCATCATCACCTTTTCCACCTTAGCAAGGTCAATCTCATTCACCTTCTGTCCATTCTTGATAGCTTCCAGCATCGGAGCGATGTCGAATGTCTTGCAACCATTCTCCACATCGTAACTGATGATCTTCTTGGCAATAGGCCAATTGGAATAGAAGGGCAGTTTACAACCGGAGACGTGGCATTTCACGCAGCCTCCGTCATCCATAATGGCCAACATCTGTTGGTCGGGAGTCAAGGATGCAGAAGGGGCAATGTTCATCACGCGATAGACACACGCTCCGACCACTATCACACCTAAAACTCCGAGTAAAACTTTAGAACCTTTTTTCATACTGTATGACATTTAAGTAATCAACTAATCTCCGTATATACATGTTCACTCGCTTTGGCAGACGGAAGGTAGGAAATGCCGTACCAACACATTTGCAGAAGCAGAAAACAGATGATAAGCAACCAGTGGCAAAGGATACGTCGCGTGGATCGATGCGTCAGTCGCAGATGAATATAAAGCAGATAACCTGCCCATGTTGCCGCTGCCCACGTCTCTTTCGGATCCCAGCTCCAGAAGTCGCCCCAAGCCTGTTTTGCCCAAACAGCTCCTGATAACATTCCCAAAGATAGTAATCCTATTCCAATATAGACCAAATTATCTGCGGATGGAAGCAAATCTTTTTTCTTCGTGACCAATCCGGCGATTCCCAGCAGGCAGGCACATCCGAGAATGGAATAGGAAAACATATAAACCGTTACGTGCGGAACGAACCAGGCACTTTGCAAAGCCGGCATCATGCTTTTGTCGTGCAATTCCGGTTTGAGGATGTTGATGATGCAGAACACGGCTGCCATGATGGTAGTAAAGGAGAGAATCCAACGGAAATGCCAGCGATGATAAGTGAGCAGACCAGCAATGATCAGGAAGAAAGAATACCAGAGGCGCGTCTCTCCCATCGTCCGCAAAGGTGGACGCGAAAGAAAAGTCCACAGGCCGGCGATGAACCATCCCATCACGAGAATGGCGGCCACCGTCAGCCACAGCGCAGCTTTCCGACGGTTCCACAGCGAAGCTGCAGCTCCCGCGGCACTCAATAAGATCGTACCCGTAGCAAACAGATAAAAGCTATCCCACGTCAGCATCGTCCTTTTTCGTTTTGTCTCGTCCGTAAATAAAAAGCAGTACCGCTCCACAAGCCATCATCACAATACCCAGCATCGTCACATAACGCCAAGGCTGCGTCACCACTTCCAATACACAATAAGGCGTTTCATCGCCCTTCTCCATATCGTAATTGACCAGATAGAGATCCGTATCCCAAGTCATCCGACAAGGATGATTGATCTCAACCCGTTTCATCTCCTTTCCCAAAAGCAACGTCGCCTCGTAATACGACGGCATGCCGTTATCGAAATAATCAACCTTGAAAGTTTTAAAGGTAATGGGAATCTCCAAAGGCTTGATTTTTCCCCCGATGTCGAACGATTCCATAGTCGGCTGATCGCGCAGCGCCATCACTCGCACCTTCTGTGTATCCGCCGATCCGAAGAAGCTTGCCAGAAGAACGATCCAAAGTCCGACATGATTCAGCAGAAAACGGATGCGGTGACGCTTCATCCCGGCCGGATGACGAAGGATGACAAGCAGAAGGTTTGTCATCAGCAGGAATAAGATGCCGACGAAAATCCAGGAGGTCGTAAACGAATGAAGTCCAAGCTGACCGATAAAACCATCATCACGATAATCGGGACTCTGCACGAACAGACCGATCAGCAGACATCCCGTTACAAACAGCGTAAGAAGAATCAAGCTGCATCGTCCCGAACTCAAAAGACGAATCCAAGGGTTGTCATTCATCTCACGATGGAGAACGACAATTACTGCCACCCACAACATAGCAATGGCTACGTTGACCGGAAAGGCGACAAACGACAACGGAAAATTTCCCAATAGAATCTGCAGCACGATCA
>CAZIVE010000011.1:0-43075 GCA_964542435.1 uncultured Parabacteroides sp. | reverse complement strand
ATGTGGCAGCCTTTCCAACAGCCAGCATTGTTCCATACATGAATGAAATATAGTTGACGAACCCCTTGAAGGCTGCTTGCATGGGTGAAATGTACTTCCCGAGACCTCGCCAAGCGCTCTGCACCGGGTGAAACACCTTGGCGAGGCCTCGGGAAGGTCCCTGCAAAAGTGAAAAGTCCTTGGCGAGTGCTCTGAAAGCACTTTTCAACAGGTGAAGGCGCTCGGCGAGTACTCGGCAAGCTTCCTGCACCGGTGAAACGGTTCTTCGCAGGTCTCGCAATGCGTTTCACCCGGTGAAATGCATGAAAATCTATTGTTGCCAAATTGAATCTTGAAAAGACGCTCACACGATGTTTCTCTTGCGGTATTCTGTGGGAGTCATCTTCGTACACCGTTTGTAATACTTCGTAAAAGTGGCTTGATCCGGGAAGCTGAAATCATCAGCGATCTGCTGAACAGAATGATCCGTATCTTTCAATTGATGATTGACATCGCCGATGAGTGTCCGCTGTATCCATTGATTTGCTGTTTGGCCTGAAATCAACCTTACAATCCTTTCAAGATATTGGCATGAGACACACAACTTCGAAGCATAAAAGCCTATGCTCCGTTCCTGCCTGATGTGAAGCGGCAACAATTTTACATATTTCATGAACAGCAGACGTTTGTGGTCTGTCTCGGAAGAAGAGCCGGCATCGTCAATCTGGTGCATGAAGATGTTAGACATCTCCAGATAAACCATCCAAAGCCCGCATTTCAACATCTCCGTCTGAAAATAGTGATTCTGCAACTTGAAAAGGCTCACCAGTAGTTCAAAGCGCTCGCGCATCGTAACAGACTGTTCAGGTGTCAGCAGGAACACCGGCTGTTCCATGATCTGCATGACATACTCGATGGGGAACGGCGGTTTGTTCTTGATGAAATTGGAGATATAGGTTTCGGTGGAAAAGATAAAGATGACGGAAATATCTTCTGATGCTTCTCTGATAAACATCCGACTGTGGAGGACATCCGTGAGCGTGTCACTCAACAGCGTCACCCTTGCGTCGTCAATGACCACATCGATTCGACCTCTCATAACGAACACTTGGGTATGAACGTCAGGTATGTCAAGATTGCGAAGAAACTCCCGGTTTTTTACGACCCACACGGCAAATCCAGACTCTACAGAGTAACAGTCCGCTTTGTCTTTAACAAACTCTTCAAGATCCATAATGCTGTTTATTTATCTCTATCTTCGCAAAGATAGCTGTTTATGCTGCTGTACTTTTATCCTTTTGCAATCATTAAATGAGAATTTGCCTTTTATAACCACCTCTGTTTCGGATTTGACAAACGGAAATAAAAATCTGACAAACCTAAGGAAAATTTAATCGTTTTGTTTCGGATTTGACAAATCGAAGCATTTTCTCCGCATTCAATTATTCCATTGAAGGATGACCTTTGCGGCTACTTAATAGATTTTATGTAAAGGTTATGAGACAAAAGTATTTGATTTTGACATGTGCCGTCATCCTTTTGACGAGTTGTAAGAAAATGAACATGATGCCTACAGACAACAGCTATCCTGTGATTACTGTGAACCAAGCCGACAAGACTTTGCAGACCAATTATTCCGCAACGATTCAAGGGTCGCAAGACGTGGACATTTATCCACAGGTATCCGGAAAGATCACGAAGATCTGCATCAATGAAGGTGCTGTTGTTAAACAGGGACAGACATTGTTCATCATTGATCAGGTTCCTTATCGTGCCGCTCTCGACAAAGCAAAAGCCAATGTGGAAAGTGCAGCCTCAGGCGTAGCTAATGCACAACTAACATTGAACAGCAACAAGAAACTGCAGAGCCAGAAGGTCATTTCCGAATTTGACCTGGAACAGTCGAAGATCTCTTTGCGCTCTCAAAACGCAACCCTCTCACAAGCTCGTGCCGAATTGGAAAAGGCACAGAACGATTTATCCTACACAGAGGTAAAAAGTCCCGTGAACGGAGTGGCGGGCATGATTTCGTACCGTGTGGGCGCTTTGGTAAGTGCCAACATGACGACGCCACTTGTCTCCGTTTCCGACGACCGCACGATGCACGTCTATTTTTCACTAACGGAAAACCAGATATTAGAAATGTCTCGACAATATGGAGACATGTCGCAAACATCCAAACTGCCATCCGTACAACTGACACTAAGCGACGGTAGCAAATATGACAAAGAGGGACGGATCGATGCCATTAGCGGAATCGTTGACAAAAGCACAGGAGCTGTAAGCGTCAGGGCCTCTTTCCCCAATCCAGAGCATCTGCTCCGCAGCGGAAATACAGGCAACATCATTCTTCCTATTACCAAACACAACTGCATCGTGATTCCTCAGACAGCCACATACGAACTGCAGGACAAAGTCTTTGTGTATAAGGTGGTGAACGGGAAAA
The DNA here is from genome assembly GCA_964542435.1 of uncultured Parabacteroides sp. Lineage (GTDB taxonomy): Bacteria > Bacteroidota > Bacteroidia > Bacteroidales > Tannerellaceae > CAZIVE01. Next base: position 40,650 of record CAZIVE010000011.1, on the reverse strand, counting down.
CACAATCGACAAAGATTGCAGTATTTCCCATCAATGACGGGAATGAATATATTGTAGAAAGCGGACTGAAAGTGGGTGATGTCATCATCTCGGATGGCGCTGGTTTGCTGCAAGACGGCGTTGCGATAAAAGCAAAACAGACGAAATAAAAGGAGGAACGGATTATGACAACCAAATTATTCATTGACCGTCCTATTCTTTCCATTAGTATCTCTGTTCTGTTCCTGATGATCGGAATCATCGGACTTACCCATCTGCCAATGGAACAATATCCGGACATTGCACCGCCGACAGTGATGGTCTCTGCCACTTATACAGGAGCAAGTGCCGAGACCTTGCAGAAGAGTGTCGTCGTACCGCTAGAAGAATCAATCAACGGAGTGGAAAACATGATCTACATGACATCCACTGTGTCGAACACAGGATCTGCTTCGATTGCTATCTATTTCAAACAAGGGACAAATGCGGATATGGCCGCCATTAACGTGCAGAATCGCGTGACCAAAGTCACGGGACAACTGCCAGCCGAGGTCACCAAAATCGGCGTGACTACAGAAAAGAGACAGGCGAGTCAGCTGAAGATCATGTGTCTCTACAGTCCTGATAATAGCTACGACAAAGACTTCCTCAACAACTATTTCAAGATTAACATCATGCCGCGTATTCAACGAATCACCGGAGTCGGAGAGGTAAACATCGTCGGCGGTGATTATGCCATGCGAATATGGCTCAATCCATTAAAGATGGCACAATACGGACTGGTCCCTTCTGATATCTCGAACGTACTGGGCGAAGAAAACATAGAATCTCCGGTCGGTAACTTAGGAGCTCAATCGGAAAATACGTTCCAATATACACTGAAATACCGCGGACGTTATGAGACAAGTGAAGAGTATGGCAATCTTGTTGTCAAGTCATTAGCTAACGGCGAAGTCCTACGGCTGAAAGACGTGGCACGAATTGAACTTGGGTCTGTTTCATACGACAACAATTCTGAGGTCAAAGGTCATCCGGGTGCTATCTGTATGGTGATGCAGACTGCCGGATCGAATGCAAACGAAATCATCAAGAACATTGACAAGCTGACAACGGAAATCAATAGCCAATTGCCAAAAGGCGTTGTACTGAAAGATCTGATGAGTACAAAGGATTTCCTCGACGCCTCTATCTCGAAAGTGATAGAAACGTTGGTCGAGGCTATATTGCTTGTGATTATTGTAGTGTATATATTCCTTCAAAGCGTTCGTTCCACCATCATTCCGTCGATTTCTATCATCGTCTCGCTGATAGGAACGTTCGCCTTCATCTACCTCGCGGGGTTCAGCATCAATCTGCTCACGCTATTTGCGCTGGTCCTCGTCATAGGAACTGTGGTGGATGATGCGATAGTGGTGGTCGAAGCGGTTCAGGCTCGATTCGACGAAGGATATAAGTCGCGTTATAAGGCCACGGTTGATGCCATGGGCGGAATCACTTCGGCCATCATAACCACCAGTCTTGTTTTCATGGCCGTATTCGTTCCCGTCTGTTTCATGGGCGGCACCTCCGGAACTTTCTATACACAATTTGGCGTAACGATGGCTATCGCTGTTGCCATATCGGCTATCAATGCCCTGACATTGAGTCCGGCTTTATGCGCTCTATTCATGACGCCCCACAAGAAAGCAGAAGATGGTGAGAAACTGAGTTTCTCGTCGCGTTTCCATATTGCATTTGACGCCTCTTTCCATAAACTGAGTGATAAATACAAACATTCACTTACATTCTTCTTCAGACACAAATGGGTTGTCGGGACATCGATTGCAGTTGCTGCGGTCGCTTTATTTGTCTTACTTAAAACAACGAAAACCGGACTGATTCCGGATGAAGACACAGGAACCGTATTCGTTACCGTGACCACTTCTCCTGGAAGTACGCTAGCCGAGACGCAGAAATCGATGGATGCTGTGGAAAAACAGCTGGAAAAGATTCCGCAGATCTATCTCTACGCCAAGATCACAGGATTCAACATGATGAGCAGTTCCGCAAGTATGGCAGGTGGTTCTTTTATCGTACGCCTGAAGAACTGGGACGAACGCAAGGGAAAGCAGAACAGCAAAGATGCAGTCATCGGACAGATATTCGCACTGACTGCCGGCATCAAGAATGCCAAAGTATTTGCTTTCGCTCCTCCAATGGTGATGGGTTACGGCGTGAGCAACGGATTGGAAATCTATGTACAGGATCGTCAGGGTGGAACGGTTGAGAATTTGCAGAAATATACCAATCAATTTATCGCTGCGCTCAACAAACGCCCCGAGATACAGAGTGCCATGACTTCATTCGATTCGCGATTCCCGCAATATCTTGTTGAAGTGGATGCTGCAAAGTGCAAGCGAGTGAATGTGTCGCCGTCGGATGTTCTGAGTGTGATGTCTTCTTACATAGGAGGTAACTACGCATCCAACATCAACCGCTTCTCGAAGCTTTACCGTGTCATGATTCAGGCAAGCACCGAATTCCGTCTCGATGTACAGTCGCTGAACAATCTCTACGTGCGCTCATCGGATGGAAAAATGGCTTCTGTGAACCAGTTTGTCACATTGAAGAAAGTATATGGACCAGAGAGCCTGACGCGCTTCAATCTGTTCAGTTCCATTCAGGTCAGTGCCTCTGCAGCCAGCGGATACAGTTCGGGTGACGCCATTAAGGCCGTTAAAGAAGTAGCATCGCAGACGCTTCCTTCAGGCTACGGTTATGAGTTCAGCGGACTTTCACGTGATGAGGCTTCATCCGGCTCGACCACAGTTCTTATATTCGTCATCTGCCTTATGTTTATCTATGTCATATTATGTTGCTTGTACGAGAGCGTGTTCATTCCCATTGTGGTTATGCTGTCCATTCCATTCGGACTGCTTGGCAGCTTCCTGTTCGCTAAGATGTTCGGTGTGGAAAACAATATCTACCTACAAACGGGATTGATCATGCTCATCGGACTGCTCTCCAAAACGTCCATCTTGCTCACGGAGTATGCTTCGACACGACGGCATCACGGAATGAGTATTGCGCAGGCCGCTATGTCGGCAGCTTCTGTCCGGCTTCGCCCAATCCTTATGACAGCGCTCTGTATGATCATTGGAATGCTGCCTTTGGTCTTCGCTACAGGCGCAGGTGCAAACGGCAACACTTCGTTGGGCGTCGGAGTTGTCGGTGGTATGCTGATGGGTACTGTTACACTGCTCATCATCGAGCCGGTCATGTTTATCGTGTTCCAGAATATCGAGGAACGTGTGATGCCTAAAAGAAATGAATTAAAAGAATGCTGATCATGAAAAAGATTATAGGATTGATAGGGCTGTCGGCGTTGATATCACTCGGCAGCTGTGGAATATATACAAGCTATAAAAGCCCGGAAAATATTCCTGTGGACGGACTATTCAGAGATTCCATTCAAGAAGAGGATACAATTTCCATAGCGACTCTTTCATGGAAACAACTGTTTACGGATCCTTCCCTAACAAACCTTATCGAGGAAGGACTCAAGAACAATTCTGACTTAAAGAAAGCTCAGTTGATGACCGAAGAGGCGGAAGCTACCCTACGGCAATCTCATGCCGCTTTCCTTCCTTCGTTGTCTCTGACTCCTGAAGGTCAACTTAGCAGTTTTGACGGCGCCAAGCCTACGAAGACCTATTCGCTTAGAGCGTCGGCAAATTGGGAAATAGATGCGTTTGGTTCACTTCGCAACAATATGGAGCAAAAGAAAGCCTCTTTTCAACAATCGCAGGCTTATGCACAAGCCGTGCAGACGAAGCTTATCGCAACAATAGCCGACAGTTACTATTCCCTGCTGATGCTTGACAGGCAACTGGAAGTGACCGAAAACACAATCACCGCATGGCAGGAGAACCTGAAGGCAGAACTGGCAATGAAAGAAGCTGGAAGAGCTACAGAAGCGAGCATTAATCAAGCTGAAGCCAACTGCTTGAGTGCAGAGCACACAGCTCTTAAACTGAAACAGCAGATAAACGAACAGGAAAATTCACTGGCAACTTTGATCGGCCGCGTTCCCCAATCTGTAGAACGCGGGACGTTGGATAGCCAATCATTTCCGATCGCGCTTTCTACCGGCGTTCCTCTCTCCATGATCAGCAAACGGCCGGACATTCGTCAGGCTGAATATACGCTGAAGGAGAAATACTATGGTGTCAACCAGGCTCGTTCCGCTTTCTATCCTTCTATTACACTGAGCGGAACGGCCGGTTGGACCAATAGCAGCGGCGCTGCCATCGTAAATCCCGGGAAACTGCTGCTAACAGCATTAGGCTCATTGACACAACCGATTTTCAGCAAGGGGATGAACGAAGCGAATCTTCAACGGGCCCAACTGCAGCACCAGGAAGCCATGCTCAGTTACAAGCAGGCAATCTTGGATGCAGGAGCCGAAGTAAACGATGCATTGAGGCAGTGGCAGAATGCTTTAAGAAAAGAAAACAAAGACTATTTAGAAATGGATAAACTTGCCGCTGCCGTTCAGAACAACAAATTACTTATGGAAAACGGCACAACAAACTATCTCGATGTTCTTAACGCCGAGCAAACGTTGCTAAACGTGCAACTCACGGCAGTCAGTGATAAATTTGACGAAATAGAAGGAATCATTTCTCTCTATCACGCCTTAGGTGGCGGCACGGATTAGATTGGACTCATAATTACATGAATGTTGCTCTGCCGCCATGATGTGATATCACACGGCAGAGTTTTTTTAAGATTATCGATCTTAAAATGAAGTCAAAAGGAACAAAAATTTGTCAGATTTCATTTATTTACTACTTTTGTGACAAACAACTTGTCATTACATAAATACTGGATACATGAAATCAATCAAACTGCTGCTTACGTTGCTGGCCTTCAGCGTCTGCACGGTTGCTTTTGCCTCCAACAAAGTGCAGGGCAACGGAAAGCTGACGACTAAGACCATCACGATTGCTGATTTCAATTCCATTAAGATCGAAGGAGGTGCCGACCTGATCTATTCGCAGAATGTCGAACCCTCTTCCGTAGAAGTCACCGTAGATCAGAATCTCCATCAGTATGTCTCGATAGATGTGCAGAACCGTTCTCTCACGATTTCGTTCAAAGGAGCAAAGGTCAAGCACTTCACAAAATTCATCGTCCGCGCCAATTCCAAATGGCTCAGCAAAGCAGAAGTCGGAGGGAGTGGCAGTTTCATCGTCAACACAGCATTGACCGGCGACGAACTGGATATCTATTCATCGGGCAATGCCCTTGTGCAATTGTCACAACCTGTGAAACTCGGCGAATTGAATCTGGATTCTTCCGACGGTTCCAACATCATTGCCAATGACATTGACGTGGAAAGTCTGGACTGCAACATCGGTTCGGGAACGATCACCATCAAAAGAGGAAAAGCGACATCTGCCACGTGCGAGATTGCCGGCAGCGGTGATCTCTATGCTCTGGAACTTTCCTCTCCCGACATCAGCTGCAGAATCCTTGGCAGCGGAGTGGCAAGAGTCAATGCCTCATCACTGCTCAAAGCACGTATTCTTGGAAGCGGCAAAGTACTTTACAGAGGCACACCGAGACTGGATGAAAAAGTAATTGGTAAAGGTAAAGTGGAGGGCGTAAGATGAGATTCAGAAAACTATTCCTTTTGTCATTTGCAGCGATTGCATTTTTAGTGATGAGTTGCAGCAATAATACTCCCGTTCAAGGAGACGCAAATGTACAGACTCAAGCAGTCAACGTCGGAGACTTCAATCAAGTCCAAGTGGAAGGGACATTCATTACCGTGCATTATTCACAGACATCCACCGCTCCGCAGATGCAGGTAACAACCGACAAGAACATCTTCGACATCTATACATTCGAGGTCAAGAGAAGTACTTTGGTGGTCAAACCGAAAAGAAGATATAAAAACAGACACATCCGTCCGACCCAATTCGAGGTCACGATAAGTTCTACAGCCTTGAAGAAGGTGTCTCTTTCAGGAGCCATCAAATTTGAAATAGACGCTCCGCTTCAGACCGACGAGATGAAAATCGAAGAGGCCGGAAATTGCTTCATAAACTTTACAGACAACGTTCTTGCCAACGTGATTTCTGTTTCCATGGCAGGCAATTCAGGCATTGAAGGACTTAAGGTAAACAGTCGTGAACTGAATTGCGAGATGGCAGGAAAAGGGATAGCAAATCTGGCGGGTGTTGTTCAGAAAAGCAAGTTCGACATCGCCGGCAGTGGAGAGGTCAATGCACTCGACCTGCGTGTGGACAAACTAGAATGCAATATCGCCGGCAACGGAAACATGCAGATCACCGTGGAAAAAAGTCTCAACGCAGATCTCATGGGCAATGCGCACATCAGCTATCGCGGCAATCCGTCGGAAGTCAAGCATAATTCGATGGGCTCCGTCACTCTAACGCATCTGGAAAACTAAATTTCATCAAAATATGTTTATCGAAAAGCTTTTTAAGCAACTAAGTTGTTATTAAAGGCGAACGATTATTTATTAATTATTTAATATCAAATAACATGGGAAAAAGTATTAAAGGAACAGAAACAGAGAAAAATCTGTTGAAGTCATTTGCCGGTGAATCACAGGCAAGAAGTCGTTACAAATTCTTCGCAAGTGTTGCTAAGAAAGAGGGTTTTGAACAGATCTCAGCCATTTTCGCTGAGACAGCTGAACAGGAAAAAGAACATGCAGAGCGTTTCTTCAAATTTCTCGAGGGCGGTGCAGTTGAAATCACAGCGTCTTATCCTGCCGGCGTTATCGCTACAACGAAAGAGAACCTCGCTGCTGCAGCAGCTGGTGAGAATGAAGAGTGGACAGAACTTTATCCTACTTTCGGCGACATCGCTGAGAAGGAAGGATTCCCGGAAATCGCCGTTGCTTACCGCATGATCGCTAAGGTTGAAGCTGAACATGAGAAACGTTATCGCAAACTCCTCGATAATGTAGAGAAGGGCAAAGTGTTCGAAAAAGATGAAGAAATCTTCTGGCAGTGCCGTAACTGCGGTTTCGTAATCAAATCAAAGAAAGCTCCGATGAAATGCCCGGCATGTCTGCATCCGCAAGCATACTTCGAGCCGATGAGACAGAACTATTAATTGTTTCAACGATATACGGAAACGGGAGAAAACCTTTGTGGTTTTCTCCCGTTTTTTATCTTGCATAGGCAATGTTTCCGAAGAAGTTATCTGAATCAAATTCTCATTTCACTACTCCAAAACCTTCTTCCTTTGACTTAGTTTTCTTATATTTGTAAGACTAAATCGTCATCATGGAAACAGAAGAGCTACTCACACAAAGCATAATCAATAGGATTGCATGTAAAGCATGCGACAACAAAGACTTTGATGCATATATACAAATCATATAAAACCAAGATTATGAAGAAAGAAAACAAAAAGCCCAAAGCTTTAAGCGTCCAGGACGAGATGAGCAGTTTCCTGCTTTACACAACACCCGAAGGAAAAGTAAAAGTGGAAGCAATCCTTTCTAATGAGACCGTTTGGCTCACTCAAAGCCAAATGGCTTTACTATTCAATTGTTCTGCCGATAATATCGGATTACATCTCAATAACATTTATAAAGAGAATGAATTGGACAAAGATTCAACTACCGAGGATTTCTCGGTAGTTCGAATGGAAGGAAACAGATCTGTTCAAAGATCTATTACTTATTACAATCTTGACGCTATCATTTCTGTTGGTTATCGCGTTAATTCAGCCCGAGCCACGCAATTCCGTATTTGGGCGACAAATACCTTGAGAGAATTTATAATCAAGGGGTTTGTAATGGATGATGAACGGCTGAAGAACGGTCGTTATTTCGGCAAGGATTATTTCGAAGAATTGCTGGAGCGAGTTCGTTCCATCCGTGCCAGTGAGCGGCGCGTATATCAAAAGATCACAGATATCTTTGCCGAATGCAGCGCCGACTATGATAAGAACTCACAAACGGCGCGTGATTTCTATGCAGCAATTCAAAACAAGTTTCATTTTGCCATAACAGGTTTGACCGCAGCAGAAATCATCTATAGGAATGCTGATGCCAAGAAAGAATTCATGGGATTGAAAACGTGGGAACATGCCCCGAAAGGCCGCATTTTGAAAAGAGATGCGATGGTTGCAAAAAATTATCTCACCGAAAGCCAGATTCAACAATTAGAACGGCTCATCAATGCCTTCTTCGACTATATTGAGATGCAGATTGAGAGGCGGAACGCCTTCACAATGGAGGAATTTGCCAACAGTGTTGCTAAATTCCTAAACTTCAATGATTATAAGGTGCTGTCAAATAAGGGGACCATCAGCAGTCTTCAAGCCAATCACAAAGCCGGCGAAGAATATGACCAATTCAACAAACGCCAGCAAATTGAATCAGACTTTGACCGTATTGTAAAGAAGTTGGAAGAGGAAAAAGGGAAAGAGGATAAATAAAAAACCATTCCAAAAAGTTGAAGCCGCTACGAAATCAATTCGGAGCGGCTTCAAAACATTTATAAAAGTTATCTACACAGCAAAAGGATCGTCGGCCTTCTTGACGGGCGGATAATCGATGTTGTAATGCAATCCGCGACTCTCCTTGCGTTCCATGGCCTGGCGCATGATGAGATAACCTACGTTGATCATGTTGCGAAGCTCGCAGATCTCACGTGAGGCTTTCGAACGTTTGAAGAGATCTTCCGTCTCCTCATAAAGAATGTCGAGACGTGACCAGGCGCGTTTCAGACGGAGATTGGAACGGACGATGCCGACGTATGTGGTCATGATCTGACCAACTTCCTTGATGCTTTGCGTGATGAGGACCATCTCTTCGGGAGAGCGCGTGCCTTCGTCATCCCATTCGGGAATGTCGGTACGGAAATCATAATTTTTGAACTCCGAAAGACCATGACGCGCTGCTGCATCTGCATAGACGACTGCTTCGATGAGAGAATTGGAGGCAAGACGATTGCCGCCGTGAAGTCCTGTGCAGGAGCATTCGCCGACTGCATAGAGCCGATTGATGGACGACTGTGCATTGAGATCGACCTTGATGCCGCCGCAAAGATAATGAGCTGCGGGTGCAACGGGAATATAATCTTTGGTGATGTCGATGCCGAGGCTGAGGCATTTCTCGTAGATATTGGGGAAATGAGCCTTTGTCTCTTCGGCATTCTTATGTGTGACGTCGAGATAGACATGATCTTCGCCACGGTTCTTCATTTCGTTGTCTATGGCACGAGCTACGATATCACGGGGAGCAAGCGACAGACGTTTGTCATACTTCTGCATGAATTCCTTACCGTCGAGCGTACGAAGTACAGCTCCATAACCGCGCATCGCTTCCGTAATCAGGAACGAAGGGCGATCGCCGGGATGATAGAGAGCCGTCGGATGGAACTGCACGAACTCCATATCCTTAACGGTACCTTTGGCACGATAAACCATTGCGATGCCATCGCCGGTAGCAACGACAGGATTGGTCGTCGTGGTATAGACAGCACCGATTCCACCGGTTGCCATCAAGGTAATTTTGGAAAGGAACGTGTCGATCTTTCCTGTCTTCATATCCATGACGTATGCGCCATAGCATTGGATGTCGGGAGTCTGACGCGTCACCTCAACGCCCAGATGATGCTGCGTGAGGATCTCGATGGCGAAATGATTCTCGAAAACGGTGATGTTCGGATGATCCTTGATGGCCTGAATCAGACTATCCTGAATCTCGGCGCCGGTGTTGTCCTTATGATGAAGGATGCGGAATTCGGAGTGTCCGCCTTCACGATGCAGATCGTAATTGCCGTTGGCATCTTTATCGAAATGGACGCCCCAGCTGACCAGTTCCTTGATTTGCGAAGGCGCATTGCGAACCACCTGTTCAACAGCGGCGCGGTCACTCAGGAAGTCGCCCGCAATCATGGTGTCCTGGATGTGTTTGTCAAAGTTATCCACCTGGAGATTGGTCACCGAAGCAACGCCACCTTGTGCGAAGAATGTGTTCGCCTCTTCCAATCCGGACTTACAGATCAGTGCTACTGATCCCTTTCCGGCTACCTTCAGAGCGAAGCTCATCCCAGCAATTCCGGAACCTATAATCAAGAAATCGAACTTTTTAGTCATCGAGATATTATGTTTATGTTACAAATGTACGTATTTAAGCAAACCGCTATTTCAATTCAGTCTATAAATATTGCCCGGCATGTTCTTGATGAGTCCTTCCATCTCCATATCAAACAGGATATTTGATAGCTGACTCATCGGAAGCGATAAGGCAACGGAGAGTTGGTTGACGTGCATCTCCTTGTTTTGCTGAAGCAGATCTACGACCTGACGATATTCCTCCTTATCCGGAAACAGAAGCTTGGTCTGCTGCGGAAGATTTACCTTAACGGAAAGACATCGATCGTCCCATCCCATTGCTTCGATGAACTCTTCTGCGGAGGTAATCAATCCCGCTTTGTTCTTTCGGATCAGCTGATTGCAACCTTTGGAATGCGGATCGTCGGTGCGACCGGGGAAAGCATACAGTTCCCGCTGATAAGACAACGCCATCTCGGCTGTAATAAGCGAACCGCCTTTCTCGGCGGATTCCACCACGATCGTCGCATCCGACAAACCTGCCACAATGCGATTTCTGCGGACGAAGTTGGGACGATCGGGATCCGTGCCGCTCAGGAACTCCGTGAGCAATCCGCCGTTCTGTTGCATCTCCGTGGCGGTCTGGCGATGGACAAAAGGATAGATCCGATCCAATCCATGACCGAGGACGGCAACGGTGGGAAGTCCGTTGGCAAGTGCAGCACGATGCGAGCTGATGTCGATGCCGTAGGCAAGTCCGCTTACCACGAGAAGATTCGGAAATTTCTCAGCCAATCCGGCAACGAATTTCTCTGTGACGGATTTACCATAATCGGTAGCCATGCGCGTGCCGACGATACTGATGACATAGGAAGCATTCAGATCGGCATTTCCCTTGAAGAAAAAGATATACGGAGCATCGTTGCACTCGCGGAGACGCTTCGGATAATCCTCATCCTGTATGCAGTAAATGCGGATGTCGTTCTTATCGATAAAGTCCAGCTCCTTCTCGGCACGAAGGAAAAGAGTGTGATCATTCACCGCATCACACAAAGCAGGACCGACAGATGGAATGGCTTGAAGCGTCTTCTTGGTTTGGTGGAACAGAGCTTCGGCATCGCCAAAGCAGCGGATCAGTTCACGGATGTGTGAGCTTCCGATTCCGTTAATCAGAGTCAAGGCTATTTGGTAGAAACGAGGATCTTCCGTCATGGATGGGTAATTTTGGATAGGAGTTCGTCAAAGTATTCACCGCGCGTCAGCTTCCCATGGTCAACCACGACCGAATCGATGGTCCCGCGGGCTGCGAGACTGCCGTCCTGCTGTCGATAGATGTCCTGCTCGAAAACCATCTTCACGCCGCTGCGATGCAAGTTCAGACAGGAGATATACGAATCGCCGCTGTGCAGGGAATGTTTGTATTGGATCTCGACGCGGGAGACGAAGATATCGATGCCGCGATCGTGGAGCACTCCGAAATTCTCATGAAGCGACTCGAGAAAAAGATGACGTGTGTGCTCCATGTAATGCTGATAATTCGCATTGTTGACTACACCCTGCAGGTCGCATTCGTAGTCGCGTACCATGTCTTCGTGTTTGAACAGATATTCTTTCATGATTCCAATTGTTTCGAGTGATCCACTTTTACCATTTTATACAAACGATCCGACGGACGGATCTTCTCATTCACCTTGATCGAGAAATGATCTCCCTTGACCGTCTGCTTCACCGGTTGAAGCTCGACGCGAATGTCATCCGCCGTCTGCATGATGGCTCCCGTCGTAGGTCCTGTGATCAGGATCTCATCGCCGGCGTCGAGCGTTCCGGATTCCATTTCGAACTCCGCCACGCCCAGTCCGCTGAAGTATTTCACGCCGCGCGCCACATATACCTTCTGACGCGTAGCCGACGAACCGTATTTGCTGGTCCATTCGCCCAGACGCTGTCCCAGATAATAACCGTTCCAGAAGCCGCGGTTGAAGACCGTAGCCAGACGCTCGTTCCAATCCGCAATCTTCTCGTCGGAATAGCTTCCGTCGCACACGGCACGAATCGCCTCCTTATAGCATTTCACGACCGTCAGCACATATTCCGGTCCGCGCGCTCTGCCTTCGATCTTGAAGACGCGCACACCGGCATCGATCATCTTGTTCATGAAATGAATCGTCTTCAGATCCTTCGGCGACATGATGCAGGGATTCTCCACATCCAGCTCCACCTCACCATCCGTGTCGAAGACATGATACGAACGGCGGCAGATCTGCATGCAAGCGCCACGATTGGCGGAAGCGTTCATCTCGTGAAGGCTGAGGTAGCACTTGCCGGAGATCGCCATGCAGAGAGCTCCATGCGCGAACATCTCGATACGGATCAGTCCACCTTTGGGTCCACAGATATGCTCGTTCAAGATTTTTTCATGTATTTCGCGCACCTGCTCCAGGTTCAGTTCCCGCGCCAATACGACGACGTCGGCAAAACTTGAATAAAACTTGAGCGCTTCGATGTTGGAGATATTAAGCTGTGTGGAAAGATGCACCTCCTGCCCGATCTGGTTGGCATAACTCATGGCGGCCACGTCACATGCAATGATGGCCGATACTCCTGCCGCATGAGCTGCGTCGATGACGGATCTCATCAGAGGAATATCTTCGCCATAGATGATCGTATTGACCGTCAGATAGCTTTTCAGTCCGTGTTCCTTGCAGATGTCGGCGATCTGCCTCAGGTCATCCACTGTAAAGTTCGCGGACGAGCGCGAACGCATATTCAGACCTTCGACACCGAAGTAAACCGAGTCCGCTCCGCCTTTGATGGCCGCCATAAGCGATTCATACGAACCGACAGGTGCCATAATCTCAAAATCTTTTACATCCATATCTAATCGTTTGTTGCAAAGTTACGTATTTCGTCTGACATTCCTAAAGATTACCCTTCCGAATGAATGGGGATCGCTTCCTTCTTCTCCTTTACGATTTATTCGGTAAAGATAGCTCGTGATGAAGGGCTCTTTTCGTTTGTATTTAGTTGTTTCGCTATAATAGTGACATCAAAATATATGTGATACAAATTAGATTACTATAAAAGTGAGATCAATAAATATGTAAACTAAATTGTAGTGTTATAAAAGTGACATCAAAATATATGCAATACATATTATTTCATTAGAATAGTGACATCAAAATATATGCGATATAGATTAACTCATTATAAAAGTGACTTCCAAATATATGCAATAGATGCAAAGACATATCTTGCGACTTAAACTATAGAAGCTATAACAAAACTCGCATGCAAAGAAACCGAAACTTCCGTCCCGAAAAGAGGCGAATGAAAGGTATAGACATGAAAAGAGCGGGCTTTACAGTCCGCTCTTTTCAAATTTACTTCTTGTCTCCCCAGTTTCTTGGAGCAGGAACCGGAGGAATCGGCTTACGCGATGGAAGTTGTTTCATGACCTCCTGGATCGCAGCGTTCAGCTGCTGGTCTTCGCCGTTCCATTCCTTGATCGGATCGTTGTCAACCTGAATGTCGGGATCGACACCATGATTCTCGATGATCCAGTCGCCTGTCTTCGGATCGTAACCTGTGAAGAACGGAACGCGGATGTCTGTACCGTCAATATACGGCAGCGGTCCGCTGATGCCGATGATGCCGCCCCACGTACGCATACCGACCAACTTACCGATGCCGAGAGCACGGAAGCCCCACGGGAAAAGATCACCGTCGGATGCCGAGTACTTATTGATCAGGCAGACTTTCGGGCCGACCTGCGTACCGTCGGGAATCGTTCCAATCATCGTTGAACCACGACGCATCGTGGCACGATAGACTTCGCGATTCAGACGTTCCAGAATCATAGGCGATACATTGCCACCACCGTTGGCACGGTCGTCGATGATCAATCCTTCCTTGTCGATCTGCGGATAATAGTAACGGGCGAACTCGTTCAGTCCGTCAGGTCCCATGTCCGGAATATAGATATAGCCGATCTTGCCGTTAGAGGCTTTCTCGACCGTCTTGATGTTGTTCTGAACCCATTCGTAATGTACCAGAGGATATTCATTATCCAAAGGATTGATGACCACCTTGCGTGCACCGGCCAGTTCTGCCTTGCTACTGAGAGAAAGTTCCGTCGGGACATTGGCTTTACCAACGAGCAGCTGATACATGTCGTTGACCGTATTCGTCGGGATGCCATCGATGGCTACGACATATTCGCCCACCTTGGCATCGACACCGGCCTCACGAAGCGGCGAACGAAGCTTGTCGCTCCAGGATGCTCCCTCGTAAATCTTGTCGATGCGATAGAAACCACTCTTGTCCTTCGAAACCTGAGCGCCGAGCAGTCCGGTGTAAACACGCGGAACGACAGGCTTCTCACCCGGAGATACGTAAGCATGACCGCACTGCAGTTCGCTGATCATCTCGCCGATGATATAATTCAGGTCGATGCGGGTCTTTGCGTAGGGAACCAGTACTTCATACTTTGCCTTCAGTGCCTTCCAGTCTTTGCCGTGCATGTTCTCCTCATAGAAGCCGTCGCGGTACGCGCGCCATGCCTCGTCGAAGATCTGTGCCCATTCCTTGGAGTAGTCCACATTGATCTTCATATTGGAGAGATCCACAGCCTTGTCGAGATCGGCCTTTCCCGAAGGAAGATCCATCACATAGATGGAATTGCCTTTGTAGAAAGCAGCCTTCTTGCCGCCCGGAGCTACAAACATACGAGCACTGCAGACCTCCGTATCTTTCTGTTTCTCCAAGTCATAGACGTGCGTTCCTTTTCGTCCGGAATAATAGACCTTCTTACCGTCGGAGAAGAAATTGCCATAGTTGCCACCATCAAGAGGCAGATGGATGATACGATCCATGATGCCGTCCGGATCAAAGTTGACCGTTACAGCAGGAGCTGCCTTTGTGTCGTCTTTCGTAGCCTTGGCATCGCCCTTCTTCTTGCTGTCAGCAGGTGCAGCCGCAGCCTCTTTCTGAGCCGATTCGGTATTGCCGTCCTTCAGCATAAAAGGAGAAGGCGTGTCTTTAGAAAGCAGAGCCAGATAGACACCTTCCATATTATTATAGGCGTAGTTCCACTCAATCTGGCTATAGGTCGGATCGAAGTCGCGCGAAGAGGCAAAGATCAGATATTTGCCATCGGTGCTGAACTCGGGACTGTTGGAAGAATACCACTTGTCGGTGACAGGATATTCCTTCTTGGTATCGAGATTATAGAGGTAGATGATGCTGAACTGGTTATCGGCAGGACGCGTGTAGGCAATCCATTTGTTGTCCGGAGAGATGGAATAATCATCGAACTCACCCTTGGGTTCTTCCGCAATAGTCGTGACCGCTTTCGTAGCGATGTCCACCATCTTCAGACGGTTTTTACGGTCGGAGTAAACGATCTTCTTCGAGTCGTTGCTCCAGAGAATGTTGCGGATATAGGTATCGTTGTTCTTCGTCAGCTGGATCGTCTCGCTGCCGTCGGCAGGCTGCATATAGATCTCCGTCTCGCCGGTGGCGTCGGAGATGTAGGCGATATACTTGCCGTCGGGAGACCAGTTGCCTTCGCGGTCGTTGGCTCCGGCAGAGCGTGTGATGTTGCGCGTCACACCCTTCTCAACGGGAACATTGAACACTTCACCACGAGCCGTCACAGCCAATCTGTTGCCATCAGCCGTCAGACTTGCTGCATTCAGATTGTCAGCACCGTTCTTGATCTCGTTGCGGGCATAGATGTTGTCCGAATTCAACGTGATGTTGACCTTGTCATATTTCTTCGTAGCAGGATCCAGTTTGTAGATGTATCCGCCGTTCTCAAAGACGATCATCTTGCCGTTGGTGCTCGGGAACTTCACATCGTAGAGGTCGAAGTTGGTCACCTTGCTGGTCTGTTTTGTATCCGCATTGTAAACAAATACGTTCATGATATGGTCGCGGGCGGAGAGGAAATAGATCTCATTGCCCACCCACATCGGGAAGATATCCTGCGCAGGATTGTTGGTGATGTTATCCACCGTCTTCTTCTCGGGATTATAGATCCAGATATCGTCGGCCATTCCGCCGAGGTAATATTTCCAGGTACGGAACTCGCGCATCGTGCGGTTGTAGGCGAGCATCTTACCATCCGGGGAATAGCTGCAGAAGCCGCCTTCCGGAAGCGGAATGCGCTGTGACAATCCACCGTCGATCGATACGGTAAAGAGTCTGCCGTCGAAACCGTCACTGATACGGTTGCGATAGACAATGCTCTTGCCGTCGGGCGTCCAGGTCATCACGATATTGTTCGGTCCCATACGATCGCCCAGATCATCGCGGCTGTTGGTAGCCGTGTAGGTCAGACGGACCGGTTCGCCGCCGTCGGCCGTAATCTTATAAACCTCCGTATTGCCGTCGTACTGTCCGGTAAAGGCAATAGTCTTGCCATCGGGAGAAAAACGCGGGAACATTTCATAACCGACATGGGAAGTCAGGCGTTGCGCCTCACCGCCGTTGATGGAGACTTTATACAAATCTCCCGCATAGGAGAATGCAATCTCCTCGCCATTCGTCGCGGGAAATCGCAACAGACGAGCTTCATTGGCAGCCGACACGACCACTGACGGCACAGCTGCTATGAGAAGTAATTGTAATAGATGTTTTATCTTCATGATTCTTTTAATTAAATACTGATTGAGAGCTCTGTCCACATGAGAGAAAAAGAGGTGAGTTTTTTTCTGCCAAACACAGCCGTATAAAATACAAGAGCAAATCGCACGGAGATTTCCTAAAAGGCAACAGTCTTTCCGGAGGATCAGCGATCATTGGCGATGGATATAAAAGCTTTGTGAAACCGCCGTTGCCGTCTTCTCTCCACCGGGATGATAGGTCAGCCGCGCCGTGAAGGAATCGCCCGTATCGCCGTCGATTAAAAGTTCTACACCCAGGATATTCCGATTGTCCAAAGCGCCTTCCACATACAATCCGACCACGCCCGACAAATCGACGGAAGTGACATCCGCTTCGCTCACCTGCTTCAGTCCGTAACCTTTAGCCAATGAAACCAGATAAAGCTTGAGGTCGTCGCCCGGAGAAGGATTATCCACCCCTTCGAGAACCACCGAGAAATTCGGATTGGAAAGCGCCAGCTTGGTATCCGATTTCTCCGTTACCTGCAAACCCTGCGGGGCGGAAAAATGAAGTTCGGCAATATCCCACGTATAATTCGCCAAATTCTGTGCGAAGAGATTCGCAGCAAACAGAAGACAGAAGACCAAAGTGATGAATTTTCGCATGGCAAAAAGATTTTACCTGTTCGTATAATAAAAAAAGAAACGACGGACGTCGCAGGAGAATAGTTCCTTGGCAACGTCCGTCGATACTAGTATTAGTCCTTCAGCTTTGCAGAGATGAACTCACGGTTCAGTCGTGCAATATTGCTTACAGAAATTTTCTTCGGACATTCAGCTTCGCAGGCACGTGTGTTCGTGCAGTTGCCGAATCCCAGTTCGTCCATCTTGGCGAGCATCGCCTTTGCACGGCGGGAAGCCTCAACGCGTCCCTGCGGCAGAAGAGCCAACTGGCTCACCTTAGCGGATACGAACAACATGGCAGAACCGTTCTTGCAAGCTGCTGCGCAAGCGCCGCAACCGATGCAGGCTGCTGCATCCATAGCCAGATCCGCATTCTTCTTAGGAATAGGAATGGCATTGGCATCCGGCACACCACCCGTGTTGACAGATACGAAACCGCCTGCCTGGATGATCTTGTCGTAAGCCGAACGATCGACCATCAAGTCACGGATGATCGGGAAGCCGGCAGAACGCCACGGTTCGATCGTGATCGTCTCGCCATCGTGGAAACGACGCATGTAAAGCTGGCAGGTAGTAGCACCCGTTGCAGGTCCATGAGGATGACCGTTGACGTACAGTGAGCACATACCGCAGATTCCTTCGCGGCAATCGTGATCGAAAACGACAGGATCTTTGCCTTCGTTGATCAGCTGCTCGTTGAGAATATCAAGCATTTCAAGGAACGATGCTCCCTGGAAAACATTCTTCAGCTGGTAGGTTTCAAATTTACCCTTCTCTTTCGGGCCTCTCTGGCGCCATACCTTCAGTGTGATATTTATATTCTTATCCATTGTCGATTACTTTTTATAGTTACGTGTCATAGGCACTACGAATTGGTAATTCAGCATCTCCTTGTTCATGACAGGATCTTCATCTTCGCCCTTATATTCCCAGCAGGAAACATACATGAACTTGTCGTCGTGACGCAGCGCTTCACCCTCTTCCGTCTGATGCTCGGTGCGGAAGTGTCCGCCGCAAGACTCTGCACGGTCCAGTGCATCATGTGCCATCAGAGAACCAATCTCAATAAAGTCAGCGAGACGCAGTGCTTTTTCAAGCTCGATATTCTGATCGTCTCCCTTGCCCGGGATATGAACGTTGGTCCAGAATTCCTTCTTCAGAGCCTTCAGCTCTTCGATAGCCTTCTTCAGTCCTTCTGCATCGCGAGCCATACCGATATATTCCCACATGATATGACCGAGCTTCTTATGGATCGAATCAACCGATTCTTTTCCCTGGATGCCCATCAGTTTGTTGATGCGTGCCTGGATGCTCTTCTCAGCCTCTGCAAATTCGGGAGCGTCTGTCTTGAAACGCGGCACCTGGATCTGATCGGAGAGATAGTTCTGAATGGTATAAGGAAGAACGAAATAGCCGTCTGCCAAGCCCTGCATCAATGCAGAAGCGCCCAGTCGGTTGGCTCCGTGATCCGAGAAGTTACATTCGCCGATAGCGAACAGACCCGGAATAGAAGTCTCCAGTTCATAGTCAACCCACAGACCACCCATTGAATAGTGGAGTGCCGGATAGATCATCATCGGAGTCTCATACGGATTCTCGTCGGTGATCTCCTGATACATATCGAAGAGGTTACCATATTTCTGTGTAACGGCCTCTTTACCCATACGCTGGATGGCTTCGTTGAAGTCCAGGAATACGGCAAGACCGGTGTTATTGACACCGAAACCGGCATCACAACGTTCCTTAGCGGCACGTGAAGCAACGTCACGTGGTACGAGGTTACCGAATGCCGGATAACGACGTTCCAGATAGTAGTCACGGTCCTCTTCAGGAATATCCTTGCCCTTCTTGGTGCCTGCCTGCAATGCCTTTGCATCTTCGAGCTTCTTAGGAACCCAGATACGGCCATCATTACGCAGAGACTCGGACATCAAGGTCAGCTTCGACTGGAAATCTCCGTGAACGGGGATACAGGTCGGGTGGATCTGAACCATACAGGGATTAGCAAAGTAAGCGCCTTTCTTGAAGCACTGCCAAGCTGCAGATCCGTTGGATGCCATAGCGTTGGTAGAAAGGAAGAAGGTGTTTACATAACCACCGGTAGCCAGAACAACGGCGTGAGCCGCATAGCGTTCCAGTTTGCCTGTGATCAGGTTGCGGGTGATGATACCGCGGGCACGGCCGTCGACGATAACCAGGTCAACCATCTCGTGGCGGGTGTACATCTTCACCTTGCCCTTACCGATCTGACGACTCAGAGCGGAATAGGCGCCGAGCAGCAGCTGCTGTCCCGTCTGGCCGCGGGCGTAGAACGTACGGGATACCTGCACACCGCCGAAAGAACGGTTGTCGAGCAGACCACCGTATTCGCGAGCGAAAGGTACACCTTGTGCAACGCACTGGTCGATGATGTTACTGGAAACTTCAGCCAAACGATATACATTGGCTTCGCGGGCACGATAGTCACCGCCTTTGATAGTATCATAGAACAGACGATAGACAGAGTCGCCATCGTTCTGATAGTTCTTAGCTGCATTGATACCGCCCTGTGCTGCGATAGAGTGAGCACGACGCGGAGAATCCTGGATACAGAAATCCAACACATTGAAACCTTGCTCTGCCAGCGTAGCAGCTGCAGATGCACCTGCCAGACCTGTACCAACGACGATAACGTCCAGATGGCGTTTGTTTGCCGGGTTTACCAGTTTCTGATGAGCTTTATAATTTTTCCACTTCTCGGCCAACGGACCTTCGGGAATTTTAGAATTAATATCGGTCATGATTATTACATTTCTAAGTTAAACTTAATTGATAACGACACTCTGATTAACGACACCCATGGCATCACCTATCGATGCATAAGATGAAGGATCGCCACCTACACCTTTGAAGTAGAAAACGAGGGTGATGAGGATGAACAAACCGCAAATGATCGTTGCAACGATAGTGCCGATGCACTGCCAGCGTTTCAACCAAATGTCGTTGCTCCAACCAATAGTCTGGATAGCACTCCAGAATCCGTGAGAGAGGTGGAACCACAGCGCAACAAACCAAACGATGTAAAGCACCGTTACGATCAGGTTGCCCTGGAAATAAAGATTGATAAACTGTGCTCCGTTTTGCGGATCAATCGAGTTCTCTACGCCTGCCAATTCTGCGAACATCATGTGATACCAGAACTGATAGAAGTGGAGGAAGAGGAACAGAATAACAATCAGTCCGAGGACGAACATGTTCTGCGATGCCCATTCAACCTGTTTGGGTTTCGAGGTAACCGCATAACGATCATTACCACGTGCCTTTCTGTTCTGTAGCGTCAGGATAAACGCATAGATGAAATGAAGTGCTACAAAAGCAGCGAGGACCACGGTGCCTACAACCGCATACCAGTTTGCTCCAAGAAGTGAACAAATCGTGTTGTAAGCCGATCCGGAGAAGGCCGCCGTCACGTTCATTGACAAGTGGAACAGTAGGAAGCAAATAAGAAAGATACCGGAGATACTCATCACCAGTTTCTTCCCGATAGAAGAATTAAGTAACCACATAGGATAATAATTTAAGTTATTTAATCGTAATTGTAATTCCTTTACTAAACAAAACACAAAGGTATATCAATTCGCATTTACCACCAAACTATTAAAGATTTATTTCTTTAATCGCTCATCTGATAATTGATTGGATGGCGTCGAGCGTACCTTTTCCAGAATCGCGCCCGCTGTTCCATCACCCACCGGATGCAGGTCTCCTTGTCGGCTCCTCGCGCCGCAGCATATTCCCCAGCCATCAGTCGGAAAGCCGAATCCCTGCCCCAAAGACGGGCGAAATTGGCACATCCCTCTTCGACGGTGACCGTGCCAAACCGCATGCGGTTGGTATCAACCATGGCAAAGGAGAAATCTCCGTTTTCTACCTTATATAATATATTGCCCGGCGAATAATCCTTCGGATAGATACCGGCCGTATGTATCTTGGCGGTATATCGCGCCAGGGCGATATAGAAATCCTCCTGTCCTTCCGTAGGCATTCTTCCCCGATCGTAGGTGTCGTCCATGTCGAGCTGTTCGCTGACGAAGTAGCTCTCTGCCAGCAGTCCCATCCGCCGGGACAGGAAATAACCGATAGGCGAAGCCGTTCCGACGCCTGCCTGCTGGAGACGCAGCGCATTGTGATAGGCTCGTACGGCCTTCGGCTTGCGGAAGAAAGTATAGGCGATGCGATTGATGAAGATGGGAACGTGGTATTTCTTGACATTGACAGGCTTCGGGCCAAACCCCTCGAACACCTTTATCTCGTTCCGCTTATGAAAAATTGTTTTGCCTTGTGAAAAGATCCGGGGGATATCGCACAAGAAATCATGATACATTTTCCACGCTTCATTGATTACGACGGTACTTTGCATATCGAGGTGATTTTGGCCATGACTCTGTCGGGAGTGATGCGGCGCATGCAGGCATAATCCTTACGATAACAAGGCACCTGACCATAGACGGAGCAGGGACGACAAGCAAGATGTTCCTGAATGGCATCTTCGGGATTCTGATGGAATCCGTAGAAGCCGGCAAAAGGATGCGTGGCTCCCCAGATGGATACGACGCGCGTCCCGACCAGAGAAGCGAAATGCATATTGGCAGAGTCCATGCAGACCATCAGATCCAGCATGCTCATCAGTGACAGTTCATTATCCAAAGAGAAACGTCCGGCTACGCTCACCACATTTTGTCTGACACGCACCCAGCCCTGCAGGATCTGCTCCTCTTCTCCTTTTCCTCCGAAGAGGAAGACTTTCGTGTCGGGCAGCTTTGCCAATCGGGAGACAACCGTCTCCATGTCGCGCAGCGGATAGATCTTTCCTTCGTGCTTGGCAAACGGTGCGACGCCGATCCAGCGTCCCGTCTTCTCGCCCAGCTCCTTCTCCACACGGCTCAAGTCGGCGGGCTTCTCGTCATACAACGTCTGGAAATGCTCCTCATACTTCAATCCGGCTCTCCGAAAAACATCCGAATAGCGTTCGGTGATCGGCTTGAGCTGTTTGAAATATTTCTTTTTCTTTCGGGTGAGTGCCAGCTTCTCGGCACGGCCCTTATCGATCACGAAGATCTTCTTGCCTCTCAGCATGAACATCGAGCGGATGCATTTGGTGCGGATCACGTCGTGCAGGTCGAGGACTGCATCGAAATGCTCCTCCAACAGGACAGAGACGAAGCGCATCAGTCCCACCAGTTTCTTTTCTGAACCGAGGATATCGATGCCGACCACATCCACATTGGAAGGTCGGTTTATGAACACAGGCATAAGGAACGACTGCGTCAGGATCGTGAACGAATCGTCCGGATTGCAACGGGCGGCGGAATAGACGATGGGAATCGTCATCGCTACATCGCCCAATGCAGAAAGCCGTATTACCAGAAATTTAGCCATATCTCATTTCTTTCCGTACAACTCAGGGTTGGTGGACGGATCGTTGTACATCTTCATCTGTTTATAAACTTTCATATATTTCTTCCCGTCGTGGATGTCGTTCAGCAACTGATCCAGCGCAGAGGAAAGATCTTTCTTTTGCTCCAGGAGCACGCCCAGCTTCTGTCCGCAGGTGAGCCGGTGCGTCTCGTCCACATCCTTGCGTTCCACCTCCTGCTGCATGTGGTAGATCTTCAGGGCGAGGATCGAAAGACGGTCGATGGCCCATGCCGGACTCTCCGTATTGATCGAGGCGTTGGGCAGGACCTTTACATCTTTATATTTGTCGAGGAAAATACTGTCGATGAGCTCTACCAGATCGGTGCGATCCTGGTTGGATTTGTCTATGCGGCGCTTGATGTTTAACGCTTCCACCGGATCGATGTCGGGTCGGCGAATGATATCTTCTAGATGCCATTGCACATTGTCAATCCAATTCTTAAGATACAGATAAAACTCGATACTCCTGACTTTATAAGGGTTATGCACCGTGGCATTCACATTGTCAGTCGTATGATACGCCAATGTGGCTTGTTCAAATATCTTGTAACAATTATCACTAAAGTTCATCATCGTTTCTCTTCCGTCTGTTACGTGCAAAGGTAATGATTTAATCCAAACCGAATGTCATGTAGGAAGAAAAAAGGTGATCCTGATCATACTTATTGTTTTTTCAAGTCGCTCATCTCGACCAATTTATTTGTAATGGCGTAGATAGTCAGCCCTGCTGGACTGTGGATCTGCAGTTTACGGCTGATATTGCGACGATGTGTGATGACTGTATTTACAGAAATGAAAAGACGATCCGCAATCTCCTTGTTGGTCAATCCGTGGACAACGCCAATCACAATATCTTTTTCTCTTGAACTCAAGTTCCCCTGTTCTTGAAACTCCATATCATCGGAAGGCTGGTGTTTAAGAAGCAGATTGATTTTATTATAAATGTTTGAAGCAGAATCAAGCACACTGATCTTCTCATCGTAACCGGTTAATTTCTCCGTTTCCAAAAGCATGCAGACAAATGCTATGATAATGATATGCTTCCCTTTATTGTCATTTCTAAAACGGATTACGTCAAAGAAATTCATGAAATGCGGATTGATGATAAGAATATCCGGAGGCTGCGTATGCATCAGATCTTGCAAGGATTCCTGAGAGAACAATTCGACAGGTTGAATATGTATTGTTTGAGAACGTTTCAATAACGTCAGCAAACCATTTCGCATAATATCGGACTGTTCTGCTATCGCAACACGTATAAAATCTCTACTTTTCATGAGCAGACAACCTCCTTTCAAGTCTCAATATTGTCGGAACGAATAAATAATCTTCAATCCGACAATGCGCATTCAGCCATTTCTCATTGAGATAGATGTCAAACAGAGCGGCCGACATCAGATTATTATTCTGTTGTCCCGGATAATACTTAATAATGATATTCTTAAGTTCCGTGAGTTTCTCATCTACCTGTTTATGATGTTTGGAAAAAGTTGCAATCTCATAGCTCTTGCTGAAAGAGCCCTTCAACAATGAATCGACATAGGGGAAAACGGTTTTCTCTTCATATCTCATGTGCTGACGTACCTCTTTCATATATTCATCAAAGAAACGAAGGATCAAAGTCGCCGTATCATCAGACTTTTCCAAAGCTTCTTCAAGTTTAGAGTGGATGGAAGGCAATGAATAATCAAGAAAATAGTCGTGGCTGGAACGAAGATAATGGAGCAGTGTAGAGATGGAAAGTTCTTCTCCATCTTCTACCCAAAAAAAGTTGTCATTCATAAAATTGACTACGGCTAGGAACGTATGGCAATCCACCTTGTTGGCTTCACATACTTCACGAACTGTCTTGTCGCCAAACCCGAGCGGCATACCGAACCGACACATCGTCTGAAGCAATGTAAAATCAGAACCGATCAACTGGCTCATCTTATCCTCTGCTGAATATATCTGTTCCATGAATTATTAATAATATAGGCATTTACCTCTTTATTTTGCAAAGGTATGTCAAAAAAACGTTGACCTGAAATAATAATAGTTGGCGATTCTTCTCTCTGCACATACCTAATTATATGGACATTCTTTCTGATGACTTGTTCCTTTCCTTTTCATGAACAGTGAGTATTTCAGCTCCATGACAGCCACTCTAACTTTGCAACCGAATTAAGTACTCAAACAAAACAATGAAAGCAAAGCATACTTTTTCCTTATTTGTTAGTTTATTTCTCTTGTCTGTATGTTTGGGGACAAAGGCCGAGAATGATTCGACCTTTGTTGCCCCAAGTCGATTGCAGATAGGCGGATATGGCGAAGCCACCATGAGCCGGATGTTTTACAGTGACAACTGGAAACGCTACACTTCTGCCTCGTCTTATAAAGATGCTCCGTCGCATGGAGAATTCGACCTTCCGCATGTTGTCCTCATGCTGAACTACGATTTCGGACGAGGATGGAAGATGGGAAGCGAAATAGAATTCGAACACGGCGGTACTGAATCTGCCGTGGAGATTGAACAAGAGGAGACCGGAGAATATGAAAAGGAGATAGAACGAGGCGGCGAAGTTGCTCTTGAACAATTCTGGTTGGAAAAAACCTTCGGAGAAGGAATCCATCTTCGTGCCGGACATATCATCGTTCCTGTCGGCCTCACGAACGGACATCATCTTCCCACAGAGTTTTTCTCCGTCTTCCGCAACGAAGGTGAGAACACGATTCTTCCCTGTACTTGGCATGAGACAGGCATAAGCCTTTGGGGTAACATCGGGAAATGGAGATACGAAACCCTGTTCCTTCCGGGACTGGATGCAGACCGTTTCAGTAATAAGAACTGGATCAAAGGGGGCGCGGGTTCTCCTTACGAATATAAAATAGCTACAGCCTACGCAGGTGCCTTTCGATTGGACAACTATTCTATAAAAGGTCTTCGTCTCGGAATGAGCGGATATATCGGCAACAGTGCATCGAACAGCTTAAAGCATGATAATTACAAAGGACAATACGGAACGGTAACGATCGGTTCGTTCGATTTTCATTATGCCGGATATCATTGGATCGTCCAAGGCAATTTCGACTACGGGCATCTGTTCCATTCTGCCGCCATTTCCAAGACAAACAAGAATCTTAGCTCCTATTCCCCTTCTCCAAGAACAAATGTTGGATCGGAAGCCATAGCTTCTTCGGTAGAAGCAGGATACAATATCTTCTCACAGATCGGGCAGATGGAACAGAAAGGTCAGAAACTCTACCTTTTCGGGCGGTATGATTACTATGATTCCATGTATAAAACCGAAAAGGGGATTTTAGACGAACAATGCTGGGAACGCCAACGTGTCGCAGCCGGAATCAACTATTATCCGATCCGTAACATCGTCATTAAGGCAGAATACTCATCACGTCTTTTCAAAAAACAGTATAACGATGAGAATACGCTGTCATTCGGAATCGCCTATTCAGGCTATTTCATCAAATGATTTTGAACACATAAGATAATTAATCACATAAGAACATGAAAAAAGTAATTTACTATTCGAAAAAAGAGATCTGGCCCATTCTAATGATTGCTTTCATGATGTCGTTCATTACGGCATGCAGCAATGACGACAATCCGGCACCGGAAAGCAAGACCACAGATCTTTCATCAATCTTGAAACAGTATGTCAACAACACGGTCATTAATACGTATCACAATCTGGCTGATGCTTCTATCGATCTGGAAACGGCTTGCATCAATCTTCAGAAAGATAAAAGCGATGCTCAGGTAAAAGCTGCTGACGCTGCATGGATCAAAGCCCGTAAGTTCTGGGAACAGAGCGAGGCTTTTCTTTATGGACCTGCCACCATTCGCGGCATCGATCCTCATATTGACTCATGGCCGCTCGACAAACAGAATCTGGATGATCTACTGGCCAGCGAAAGTATCATGAGCAAATTCGACGCGAATTATGCTACAAACAACCTCACGAGCGGACTACTCGGATTCCATGCGCTGGAATATGTCATCTTCAGTGAGGGCGGTGCTCGTTCAGCTTCGACGATTACAGACAACGAACTGAAATTTGCTGTCGGTGTTGCCGGAGACTTGAAACTGCAATGCATCATTCTCGAAGCTGCCTGGGCAGGGCATGACAAAGTGACGTCAGCCAAACAAAAGATTCTGGACGATGCGGAAGTCAGCTTCGACATTGTCTGGGGAGATAACATCATCCATGCAGGAGAAGCCGGAAGCACTTTCAAGACTCAAAAAGATGCCATTGTAGAAATTCTGCAAGGAGAAAAGGGTTGCCGGGGAATTGCCAATGAAGTGGGCAATACAAAAATTACCGATCCTGTGAACTCAGGCAATGTGCTGGATGTGGAATCCTGGTACAGCTGGAACTCCAAAGAGGATTTCCAAGACAACATACGAGGCATCGAGAACTCTTTCTTAGGCGGCGTTTCGGACAGCCGCGATTCAAAGCTCTCCATCTACTCCTACCTTTATTCATTGGATCCGACTTTAGCTGATAAGCTGAAGGCAAGTGTTGTATCGACTATCGGAGAAGATGGAAAGAGCGGAATCGGAACATTGATCTATCCTTTCCGCAATCATCTAAGCAAAGCGGAGACGCAAACCGCTATCGATGCCTGCAACAATCTGGTATCTATCCTTGACGAAGCTTCTTCTCTCATCCAAAAACAACAATAACTCATGAACAAATCCTATATCTCTTTCATGATTCTCGCTGCATTGGCCTTTACGGCATGCAGCGATGATGACAAACCCGACACGCCAACGCCCGATCCCGCGGAAGAACTGTCTGAAGAATGGTATTCGGGCGGCAAAATGGGAACGGTCTTCAACACCACTTCCAGTGCTTATGAACAATCAACTCCTATGGTAGATGCGGATTCCAAACTGAGTGCGGAATTCCAACACGGAGAATCGTTCTTTGAAGATGCATTCGTAACCGCTGGAAGCGAAAAGGGTGCAACACGCACAGGACTGGGTCCTGTCTATATTCGTACCTCCTGCATTGCTTGTCATCCGGGTTATGGTCACGGCAAGCGAATGGAACGCTTCCAGGCTAATGATTATGGCAATGGATATCTGCTGGTCGTCACGGATGAGAACGACAATTACGTCTCTTCGCTGACAGGAATGCCCCAGACCAAAGCAGTCTATCCCTATCTTCCTCCTGTCGAGGAATCAGGTATCCATATGAAATGGCTGGACTATACCGATGAATATGGCAACCGATTCCCCGACGGAGAGACCTACAGTCTGATTTATCCGGAGATCACCATCGACCGCAATGCCTTCCACGTCCCGATGCCCGAAAATTACAAGGTGAGAGTAGAAGCCACTATCGGGATCTACGGAACAGGACTCCTTGACGCGATCCCCGACGATTCGCTTCGGGCCCAATACCAG
Organism: uncultured Parabacteroides sp.; assembly: GCA_964542435.1. Classification (GTDB taxonomy): domain Bacteria; phylum Bacteroidota; class Bacteroidia; order Bacteroidales; family Tannerellaceae; genus CAZIVE01. The sequence continues at coordinate 12,423 of CAZIVE010000011.1, read as the reverse complement.
CAGGAGCTTCTTTACACCAGCAATGTGAAGATTGGCAAAGATATCAAAGAGATAGACGGAACCACTCATCCCGGACGATTCACCTACGGTCTGTCGCGCGGAACACTTCAGAATGGTCCTGGAGCCAATGCCATCTGGAACATCACCAACGTCACACGTTCCTCCCGACGCTACAACTATCTGACGACAGCGTACGCAACAGCCATGTCGCAGAACAAAATGGTGCAGCAGGCATTGGGACAGGACGAACAAACCATCTACAACAACCTCACGGCAAAGGATCTCAAACCTGAAATGAGTGACGAAGATTACATCGCATTGATGGTTTGGCACAGAGGACTTGCCGTCCCGGCCGCCCGTAATCTGGACGATGAGAAGGTAAAACAGGGAAAGAAGATCTTCTACACCATCGGCTGCACGAACTGTCATCGTCCTTCATGGAATACGGGAGACGATGATTATACGGGTGATCCGCTTCTCAAAGGCAGACTACCGCGCTATCCGCACCAGAAAATATGGCCCTATACCGATCTCCTGCAACATCGGATGGAGATGAAGAACGATATTCGTACAGGATGGTGCCGCACAACGCCTCTTTGGGGACGCGGACTGTCTGAAAAATGTACAGGTGCCGGTGATCATCTGCACGACATGCGTGCTCGAAACTATGTCGAAGCCATCATGTGGCATGGCGGAGATGCAAAGACATCCAAAGAAAAATTCCGTGCCTTGAGCAAAACTGATCGCGATGCCGTGGTCCGTTTTCTTGAGTCCATTTAATCAAAATGTTCAACTGTTAGTTCGTTCTCTTCAAGCATGGGCGTAAATGCCCATGACTTGAAGATTACTTTACAACATGCATCTGAAAAGAATCATCATCTCATTTTTTGCCATAATCGTTTTATGTATGATCGCTGCCACCGTTGTGGAAAGGGCGTGTGGAACAGCATGGGTTCATTTATACATCTATGATTCTGCATGGTTTGCCGGTCTGTGGGGCGCACTGGCGCTCTGCGGACTGGTTTACCTTTTCAAACGCAAGCTTTATGAACGTCCGGCAGCTTTCGCGATGCATCTTTCCTTTGTCCTGATTCTTTTGGGAGCTTTAACCACTTCGATTACGGCAAAACAGGGCGAAGTGCATCTGCTGAAAGGTCATATCTCAAAAAGCTTCACCTTGGAGGGAAAGGATGAGATTTACGGGGATCTCCCGGCTGAGATGAAACTGGACACTTTCTTCATCCGATATTACAGTGGCACTCATTCGCCTTCGGACTATGTCACACGATTCACACTCACCGACAGAAAAACCAGTGAGACGAAACGGGGCGAAGTTTCCATGAATCATATTTATTCCTATAAAGGCTATCGCTTTTATCAGCTCTCTTATGATCCGGGAGGCGAAGGCAGTCATCTCTCCGTCAATGTCGATCCTTATGGAATTGCCATCACCTATTACGGCTTTTTCATGCTGTTTCTGTCGATGCTCGCCCTGCTGATCGATCCAAAAGGAGGCTTCAGCAAACTGCTTTCTCATCCGTTGTTGAAGAAAAGTCTCCTGGTGGCGATTGTTCTGATGATCTCCGGACAGGTCGAAGCACAGAAAACATTCTCACGTGAGCAGGCCGACGAATTGGGCACGTTGCACGTGCTTTATAACGGTCGCATCACCTCCATTCAAACGGTGGCTACTGATTTATGCCACAAATGGACAGGCCGTTCCGATTTTCACGGATATTCGCCTATGCAGATCTTATGTGGAATCTATTTCAATGAGGAGGACTGGATTACCGATTTCCGAGCTTCCGTGAAAGAAACAGAACTTCTTGACATGGCTGAAAGCGGTACCTTTTTCCGCATCTTTCCTCAACAGACCGTTGACGGAACCGTCTGGTATGCTCCATGCGATTCGCTGCCGGCAAATTATTCCGCCGAAAAAAAACTCTTCATCCAAGAATCGTTGAATCTGCTGGCTGGGAGTACCGGACAAGACACTATGAAGACTTTTCACCACATCATCTCCAAGCTGAAAAGATATCAACAGAAAAATGAAGGTACAACAGTGAACGAGCAGAAGCTTTCCGCCGAAAGATTCTATAATAAAATCCCTTTTACCACGCTGCTCTACCGTCTCAACCTTTTAGCCGGGATTCTTTCACTGGTCTGGTGCGGGCGTTCTTTCGCAAGAAAACAAAAGATCGGAAAGAGTAAAAAATGGGTCCATCTTCTTTTTCAGATATTTCTGCTCCTCTCCTTTGGCCTTCTCACTGTAGCTCTGGCTCTTCGAAGCTACATCAGCGGAGAAATTCCAATGACCAACGGCTATGAGACGATGTTGGTCACAGCCTGGTGTGTAGAATGTGTAGGGTTTTTGCTCCGCCGCAGGTTTATCCTTATCGTGCCCTTTGCCCTGCTGCTCTCAGGCTTCTTGCTGCTTGTAGCCGACATCAGTCACATGGATCCGCAGATCACGCCACTCATCCCTGTACTTTCCTCGCCGCTTCTCTGTCTGCATGTCTCTGTCATCATGATGGCTTATGCTCTTCTGGCACTCACCTTTTTCAACGGAGCGACAGCTCTGTTTTTTTCAACCGGAAAAGAGAAAACAGCGGAGGAACAGATGCAGATCATGCAAATCTATTCCAAACTGCTGCTTTATCCGGCGGTGGTATTGCTTTCAATCGGAATTTTTGTAGGTGCCATCTGGGCCAATGTCAGCTGGGGGAAATATTGGTCATGGGATCCGAAAGAGAGTTGGGCGTTGATCACTCTGCTCGTTTATGCGCTTCCCCTTCACGATGAATCATTTCATGCGATGCGCCGTCCATTTGTCTTCCATCTTTACGTGACGTTGGCTTTTCTCTCCGTTCTCATCACCTATTTCGGCGTAAACTATTTTCTCGGAGGAATGCATGGCTATGCAAATTAAACGGCGAAGAAGTTCGCTTTCCAAGGACCTCCCGGGAAACCTGAATTCCTACTTGGATAGAAACGAATGGCATTTATCGGGCAAAATAGTGTAATTTTGCTGCAAAGAGCAGAAAAGAATGGCAGAACGGAAGTTTTACACGGTGTGGAGAGGCGTCAACCCAGGCGTTTACGACAGCTGGAGGGAGTGCGAGGCACAGACCAAAGGTTTCGGGGGCGCACGATATAAGTCGTTCCCCTCTCGCGAACTGGCGGAACAGGCTCTGACCGACGGCTACGAAGCGTACCTCAAGAGCGCCTCTTCGCCGCAGGCCACCAAACGGATGCTCTCCTCCGAACGGACAGACAGACCTTCGCAGTGCCTCGCCGTCGATGCGGCGTGCAGTGGCAATCCGGGCGACATGGAATACCGCGGCGTGCTGCTGCCTTCGGGCGAACAGCTCTTCCACGTCGGTCCGATGCGCCAGGGGACGAACAACATCGGCGAGTTCCTCGCCATCGTGCATGCCCTCGCGCTGCTCCAGCAGAAAGGCATCCCGTCGCTGCCCGTCTATTCCGACAGCCGTAACGCCATCTCCTGGATCAAGAAGAAGAAATGCCGCACCCTGCTCGTGCAGAACGTTCTCAACCATCCCATCTTCGACCTCATCGAAAGAGCCGAGAGATGGCTCAATACTCATGAATATCTCAACGAAGTCCGGAAATGGAACACCGACGAATGGGGCGAGATCCCCGCTGACTTCGGTAGAAAATAGTTTAAAGATATACGGATCATGAAAGGTTTTTTGAAAATCATCAACGGTAACCTCCTCACGCCGCAAGGCATCCTCAAAGAGGCCACTCTCGTCGTATGCGACGGGAAAATCAGGGAGATCACCACGGACCGTCCCGAGATAGAAAACGCCGAGACGTATGACGCCCAGGGCAACTTTGTCGCCCCCGGATTCATCGACATGCATGTGCACGGCGGCGGCGGACGCTATTTCCTCGAGGCTTCGAAGGAGGCGTTCAACATCATCAATAAAGCGCATGCCCTGCATGGCACTACGGCTATCTTCCCGACACTCCAGTCGGCACCGATGTGCCAGTTCGCCCAAGCTGCCGAAGTGTGCGACGCGCTGATGCGCCATCCCGAATCGGGTGCGCAGGTGATGGGCCTGCATCTCGAAGGCGACTATCTCAACCCCGTTCGCTGCGGCGGACAGGACCCCGACAGCCTGCTCCTTCCCGATCCGAAGGTCTATCGCCCCTTCCTCGAATCCACGCCCTCGCTGGCGCGCTGGAGCGCCGCCCCCGAACTGCCCGGCGCACTGGAGTTTGGCACCTTTGTCTCTTCGAAAGGCGTGCTGGTAGCCATCGCTCACACCGTGGCCGACTATCCGATGGTGAAAGCGGCATGGGAACATGGCTTCTCCCACGCCACTCATTTCTACAACGCCATGACCTCCGTCCATAAGGACCGCGAGTTCAAACACGAAGGGACCGTGGAGAGCATCTATCTCATGGACGACATGAGCGTCGAAGTGATCGGCGACGGTATCCATGTGCCCGTGCCGCTGCTCAAACTGATCTATAAAATCAAAGGGGTGGAACGGACCTCACTCGTGACCGACGGCATGGCCTATTCTGCTTTCGACGCCCAAAAAGATACCGGACAGACCGACAGTCCGAAGATCATCATCGAAGACGGCGTCTGCAAACTGGCCGACCGCTCCGCACTGGCAGGCAGTATCGCCACGATGGACGTCGTCGTGCGCACGATGGTACAAAAAGCCGGCATCCCGCTGACCGACGCTATACGCATGGCCTCGGAGACTCCTGCCCGACGCATGAACATCGCGGACCGCAAAGGCTCGCTCGAAAAGGGAAAAGATGCCGACATCGTCGTCCTCTCAAAGGAGCTGGAGGTGATCCAAACCTTCTGCAGAGGCGAAAGGATTTAGGCGGACACCGTCGTCGGAATACCTAAGGCCCTGACCTTCTCCGCTATGGCATTGAGCTGCGCGAAGGGAATCTTTTCCAACCCTTCGTAGGGCGTCTCGCGATCGATGGTGTAAAGCATCACCTCCTTCGGACGGATCTTCTTCATGGCCTCCACGAACCCGCTTACCTCCGCCTCTGTGGTGTTGTCCACACTCTCACCCTTTACCGTGCCCTTCAGGAACATGGTCTGAATGATCAGATTGCCGTTGAACCGACAAAGCTGCGGAAGAAGCTTCTCGAAGCTGAACGACGGCTGCTGCGGCTGATCGATCTGACCGATGCGACGGTCCAGTACCGAGTCGAGCTTCATCAAGTTGTCTTCTACCTTGTTCAAGGCACGGAAGACGGACTCGTGCTCGATCATCGTGGAATTGGAAAGGACCGCGATCTTGGCCTTCGGGAAATAGAGGTTGCGAAGCGCTATCGTATCGTCGATGATCGCTTCGAAGTCGGGATGTAAGGTCGGCTCTCCATTGCCCGCAAACGTGATCACGTCCGGAGCCATCTTGTCCAGCTTCATCTCTTCCAGTTTCTCCGTCAACGCCCTCTTCACCTCTTCACGCGTCGGAAAAGGGGCACGTGTGGGATGCTGCTCGTTCAAGCCGCACTCGCAATAGATACAGTTGAAGGAACAACGCTTGCCGTCTGTCGGAAGTAAATTCACTCCTAACGAAATACCTAACCTCCGACTGTGAATCGGACCGAAAACGACCTTGTCGTAAATAATGGTGGACATGATTGTATGTGATTTATATTGCTTTTGTTGATTTTGCTGTAGCAAAGATAATGCAAACCGAGAGGAGAAACAAAGCTTGCTTTGATTATTCCGAGATGTTTCTTTGCCGATTTGTCTCCGCTGCATTGTTGCCAAGATGTTTCTTCGCCGATTTGCCTCCGCTGCATTGTTGCCGAGGTGTTTCTTTGCTGATTTGCCTCCGCTGCATTGTTGCCGAGATGTTTCTTTGCTGATTTGCCTCCGCTGCATTGTTGCCGAGATGTTTCTTTGCTGATTTGCTTCCTCTGCATTGTTGCCGAGATGTTTCTTTGTCGATTTGCTTCCGTTGCATTGTTGCCAAGGTGTTTCATTCATAAAATACCTATTATTTTCCGAGTCCTTGTTCAAAATATAATCATCAATAATGATCAGAACTTCCACCTCAACATGACTTGAAGATCCTCTTTATTGGGACCGTCAATCTGTTCTGTTCCACTGCCAATGACGGTGCGATCGCTGTAATGGCTGTGCGAAAACTTTGCAGCAATATACAGATCCCGATAAATGCTCCATTTCACATTAGCAGAAAGCCTGATTCCTTTTCCATAAAACGAGGGCATATTGAATGCATAAAGCAAACCCTTCTCATAAGAATAGATGCGCGAAGCATAATCATCGGTATGAAAGATTCCGGTGAAGAGATTCAACTGAAGCGGAAATTTATCTGTGCCAAATGAGAGACTTTCCGAAACCATCCAGCCGCGACTGCTTTTCGTTCCTTTACTTCCACACAAAATCCCATCTGCCGAAGTCTTTCCCGAAAGCCAGAAAAAGGGTTGATAAGCCATCTGCCAACGAACTTTATTCCTCTTATAAGGAACAATGGAATGAGAAACCTGAGCACCCTCTCCATTTTTCTCCTTTTCTGAATAGGAAAAACGGAGATAGGAGGAAAAAAACGCTCCTTGAGAATAGTCAACCTGTACGCGATATTCTTTCCCAGTGGAAGGCGAATCCACGCCATAGCGTTTCCACGGAAAACGGAAAAGATCTGCGAACAGCGTCACTTTCCAATGAGCCAAAGGCACAGCTTGTAAACCCAAATACAGTCCCTCTTCATTCTGCACGCCGCCGCTCTGCGATGACACATTTCCATAAAACGATTGATAACGCTTGTCGAAATAACGACAGGAGGCAAGGAATGAAACATAAGAAACAGGAGTGACCGAAAGTTCGTTGAGCGTTGCCAAAGCTCCATTCTGCGAAATAGCGGTCTCTCCATAGAAAAAGAGATGAGGTCTTTTCAACAGGTAATCCACACTCATGTTCATATTCGAACGTCCGCGAAAAGCGAACAGATTGTAGGGTTTCTCAACGGGATTCATTCGCAAAGAATCAAACGAATAACGAATGAACGTACAACCCAGCCAACCGGAACGGAACCGCCAGCGTAGATTTCCGCCAAACGTCTGTACGGGCACCTTATTCCGTTTTTCCATATCACGTTGCAATCTGTGTAAACCATCCGTCTTGAATGACGAGAACGAACTGTCTTGTACAGTCGCATCCCATTTTCTGAAGGAATAAAACAGACTCGTTTCCACCTTATTCAAACGGATCGTAAGTCCAGCGCCTCTGAAAAAATCATATTCATTGGTCGAACTGTGGCTTCGGAATCCATTGTTTCTTTTCGCCGCTTGAGTTATCAACACACTTCTCCCCGGTGAAAAACCTTGACTCATCACCAGACCTTGTCCAAACGAAGCCTTAAAGTCGCCCACAACCAATGTCTGAAGAACATTCAAATCTTTCAACAACACACTGCCTGTATAGAAATCATATCCTTTATGGTTTCGATTCCAAAAAGCTTCACCTGCATCTTTCTCTGCATTAAAAGTGATCTTCAATCTGTCTGAAAAGGTATAAGAATACCTCAACGAATGATAGAACGCTTCACCGCGATACAATCTATTAGGATATCTCCAAAGAACACTATCCGGATATGAACCATAACCCGCTTTCTGTTGAAAACCGAGATCGTATCTGATAATAAGAGTGTTCCGTCCGTGTTTTAACAAGTTATGAACAGAAAAGGGCGGTTTATCAACTTTCCTAACATTCACGCAGACGAAGGGCAGCAGTTGTTCCACAGTTTGCCGATCCAGTTCTCTGACATTCTTCAGTTCATAGACGGTTTGCAACGGGCGAGGCTGTTTCAGGAACCGCATCAGATCCGCGACCTGTCGGGCGGACAAAAACGGGAGCCTCATCAAGAAGAGAGAGTCGGGATCGTTCAGATCCATAGGATGTTCAGACATCTCCGACAGCTGTTCATAAAGTTCCTCAGCGCAGGCTTCGCTGTTCTCCTCGTCAGCGACGGCGGTCTGAATAGGAACCATCCATTTATCAACATATCCATAATCCTGTCCAAAAGCATGATAACAAGTTATGAACAGACTTATCCCCACATTTATCAACATTTTGTTCATAGTCGTCACGAATAAAAGGGTTAAAAAAGGAATGAAACCGAAAGCGCGACATTCACGCCCAGTTGCGGATGCCACAAGGCAGCCGTGTCGAACGAGAAACGAGAAGATCCGGCACCCACGCCGATAGACGGAACAAAGGGATCGCTCTGCAATCCGGCTCGAAAGGCAAAGCGGGGAAAAGCCTCGTATTCCATTCCCAAAGAAACGGCCGTTTTACGATGTTCGTCCACATGGCAGGCAGAGGTTATCAACAGACCGTTGATAACGGTCCATTGAAAACCCACACAATAAGAATGCGATTCAAAGTCTTTGTTTTCAATAGATGTATCTCCGAATGAAAAAGCGGGAATATCGTTTATCAACAGTGCAATCAACACATTATCAACCGGCAGAAACGTCAAACCGATATCGGAGGAGAGTCTTTGAAGGATATTCTCATAGATCTCAGACTGGAGCGCGCCATATTGAATGCTTGCGCCGGCCGCCAGGAAGGAGAAGAGACGTTTGCCGAAGCAGACTCTTCCCATGGATTCGCGATAGCGCGAAAAGCCGAACGAGGAGAGATGGAAGCCGAAAGGCAGCGCGCGGTTCGGGCAGGAAAAGAAAAAACCAGCCGTGGCAAGTTCGCGCATACCGTATTTATTGGAATAGAGCAGCGTGAAGGAGCGTTGGTCGAGCAGGGCGATAAGCGAAGGATTGAAAAATGCCGACTGCGTGGCGCGGTCGTTGCCCATCGCGAGCGAGCGGGCGTCGGGAAGGCGCAGGTCGTCGGAAGCATGCAAAGCAGAACCGAGGAATGTGAAGAATACGGAAAACAAAATAAAAGGCTTCATAGTGTGTTTTGGAATTGATTTTTACAAAATTAAGAGAATAAAAACCTATAAACAACTTATTAACTAAATAATTGAATGAACTCTCCACGACAATATTTAATTTTGCGGCTAATGTTTAGCAAATACATTTTATATAGTATTCTGATCGTAATCTTATTGCTCTTGGGTATGGGTGAAGGCAAGGCGCAGGTAGCTGTGCAGAAGTATCCTATAGGTACCGTACCGGCAGAGGTTGACGAGAACGGAGACACCATTGCGGTGGTCACTCTGAGTGAGATCTATGTCTTTCCCACCTATCAGAGCCGCGAAGATCTGGCGCGTTTCCGCAGACTGGTACGCGACGTAAAAAAGACGCTTCCCTACGCGAAGCTCATCTCCGCCACGCTGATCAGCACCTATCAGACTTTACAGAAACTGCCCAACGACAGGGCGCGCAAGCAATACATCAAAAAACTGGAAGACGATCTGTTTCAAAAATACAAGCCGGAGCTGAAGAAGATGTCCTATTCGCAGGGCAGGCTGTTGATCAAGCTGATCGACCGCGAGTGTAACCAGACAAGTTACGACATCCTAAAAGCCTATTTGGGAACGTTCCGCGCCGGATTCTGGAACCTCTTCGCCCATCTGTTCGGTGCCAGTCTGAAATCCGATTACGAACCGAACGGCAAAGACTACATGACGGAGCGCGTCATCATCCTTGTCGAGAACGGCTTAATATGACAGCTGCTTAAAGAAGCTCCAGATGATAATGCCAGCTGTCACGGAGACATTCAACGAATGTTTGGTGCCGTATTGCGGGATTTCGATGCAGCCGTCGGACGCATCCACCACATTCTGCTGAACACCTTTCACCTCGTTTCCCAAGATCACCGCATATTTCTTCGACCGGTCCAGTTTCAAGTCTTCCAGCAACGTACTGTGTTCGACCTGTTCGACGGAATAGATGAAATAACCCTCCGACTTCAACTTTTCAACCGCTTCCATCGTATCCTTGAAATAGTCCCAGTCCACCGTATCTTCAGCGCCGAGCGCCGTCTTATGGATCTCCGGATCAGGAGGACAAGCAGTAATGCCGCAACAGCAGATCTTCTCCACTCTGAAAGCATCGGACGTGCGAAACACGGAACCCACATTATTGAGACTTCTCACATGATCCAACACCACGACCAGCTTCATCTTTTCGCACTCCTTGAATTCCTCCGGAGTCAACCGATTCATTTCCGTTACCTTCAGCTTTCTCATATTCTTTATCTTTGCAGCTGCAAAGATAGCAAATGACTTTCGAAGATGCATTTCGAACCTGTTCATAACTATCCTCATAAGTTGTCGAAAAAAAGGGAAAAATTCCTCTTGTCTGAATGAAATTAAAGAATATGAAGAGCCGGAAGAGCGGAAACCATTTCCACGACGAAAAAAGTTATCCCACGCAAACCTCCAGCTTTGTCAACAACATAAATCATTGACAAACAGCATGTACAATGAGATATAAACACTTTCAGCAAGCTATCATCATCATCTTTTTATTTAAGTTTTTAAAGAAAGAAAAATATATATAGTATGTGGTTGAAAAGTGGTTTAGGCGAGGAAAAATACTCCTCTGTCACTGCTGCGTTGTGCCAGCTCCTCAAATTTAGGGGAGCAACTTTTGCGAGGATGGCTGTTTTTTTTATCAATAGATTCAATCTCTACCAATAGATTCAGACCTAAAGGCCTGAAAGAAAAAGGGTAAAAATATTTATTCCTGCATTCATTATACAATCTGACATTTTTGATCATTCCCTACATTTGTAACCGGATACGGCTGCAACGAAACAAATAAACACTACTTTTGTATGTGATGACAAACAACTCATATACATTCAAACAAAAAGATCATGCAAACGGATTTGACGAAAGGGTACGTTGACGCACCGATTCCGGAAGGTACAGATTTGGTGAAAGAGATCAACAGAATGCGGAAAGAGAAGAACGCTCTGATTTTATCTCATTTCTATCAAACAGGAGATTTACAGGATATAGCCGATTCTGTAGGAGACAGTCTGGCATTAGCACAACGAGCTTCGAAAACTTCAGCAGACATCATCGTTTTATGCGGTGTACATTTTATGGGTGAAACAGCGAAGATCCTCTGTCCCGATAAGAAGGTACTCGTTCCGGATCTGAATGCAGGATGTTCATTGGCCGACAGTTGTCCTGTGGAATCGTTTGCAGCGTTCGTAAAGGCACATCCGGGTTATACAGTCATTTCGTATGTCAATACCAGTGCGGCTGTAAAAGCCTATACGGATATTGTGGTCACCTCCACCAATGCCCGTCAGATTGTGGAGAGTTTTCCTAAAGAGGAGAAGATCATTTTCGGTCCGGATCGCAATCTGGGTAATTACATCAACAGCATCACAGGACGAAATATGTTGCTATGGAACGGTGCTTGCCAAGTACATGAAGAGTTTTCATTGGAAAAGATTTTGCAGCAGAAAGCAATCTATCCAGAAGCAGACGTCATTGCGCATCCGGAATGTAAACAAGTCATATTACAGATTTCAGACTTTGTAGGTTCCACTGCCGCATTAATAAAATATGCCGTTCGTTCGCCGAAGAAGCAGTTCATCGTGGCAACAGAAAGTGGCGTCATCCATGAAATGCAGAAACAATGTCCGGACAAACAGTTTATCCCTGCGCCGCCCAACGACAGTACCTGTGCCTGCAATGAATGTAATTTCATGCGTTTAAATACGATGCAGAAGCTCTATAATGCTTTGAAATACGAACAGCCTGAAATCGTCGTAGATGAAGAAATAAGCCGAAAAGCCATCCGGCCTATCCAAAAGATGCTGGAGATATCCGCTAAATTGGGATTGTAATAAAGGAATTCGAAATCAAATCACAAAAATTGAAATGTAAGGGCGAATAAACTTCGCCCTTATTATTGGGGAATGAAATGAGACGCATGTAATGCTTCTCTATCGTATCATTTCACCACCATGATCTTGGTGACAACGCTGTTGGAAGAATCTTCGGTAGCAGCCATGACGAGATAAACACCGGTAGCAACGCGATTGCCGCTTTTGTTGCAGCAGTTCCATGTGGCTTGACCGCCTAACGATTTGGTTTGGAAAATGATATTACCACTCAGGTCCGTAATCTTTACATTCGATCCTTCCATTAATCCAGTGATGGTTACCTTGTCATCAAATTCCGGTCTGACAGGATTCGGATAGGCATAGACATTGGAATAACTTTCTGCGCCACTCGTTGCACCACTCATGTAGGAAACCAATCCTTTCGACGTGCCGATGAATACTTCGCCTGTCGTATTGTCGATAGCGATACTAAGAATTTCGTCGGAGAGAAGCGGAGAATTACTTGTCGTGAAAGAGGATATCGTTTCACTTCCATCGGCACTGATTACAAAAACGCCGGAACCTTCTGTTCCGATCCATTTTCTGTTTCCGCCGTCCACTGCGATGGCATTGAT
>CAZIVE010000010.1:5906-43146 GCA_964542435.1 uncultured Parabacteroides sp. | reverse complement strand
ATTCTCCTTTTCACTTCATCCAACCGTGTTGTTTGTACCAATTGATGGATTCGCGGAGGCCACGTTCGAGAGGATATTGGGCTTTGAAGCCGAGCGAATGCAGTTCTGTCAGATCGCAGATCCAGTTGCGTTGGCTGAGGATATGGTATTTATCGTTGTTGAGCGTCATGCTTTTATGGAGCCATTTCCCGATCGTCTCGCTGACTGCGCAGGCGGTTTTTACCAACGGAAGCGGAATGCGGGCATGCAGGACATGTTTCTTGCCGAGTATTTTCTGAATCAAACGGGCATATTGACTGTCTGTCCAGACATCGCCATCGGCTACGAAGAAGGCACGATTCATTACGGTTTCGTTTTCCAACAGAAGAAAAACGGCAGCGGCAAGATCACGCACATAGATAAATGTGATCCGTTGCGGAGTGCTTCCGACAGCAAAATCGAATCCTGCGGCGATCATTTTTACCTCCATGAAGTAATCTTTCTCGCCCGGACCATACACGCCGGTTGGACGAAGAATGATATAGGGGAAATGGTTCTGTTCCTTCAGGTAACGTTCGGCTTCGACCTTGCTTCGGCCGTAAGCAGTGTCGGGACGTTGTTCGTCGGTGAGCATGATTGGACGGAACGTCTTTTCGTCGCCTTTGCCGAATCCGCTGAGACTGCTCATGAGTGCAAATTTCTTCACTAAGCAACCTGAGTCGGCGAGCGCTTCGATGAGGCGATGCGTATTCTCGGCATTCACGACGAAGAACTGTTTCGGGTCATTCGTCTTGGTCAGTCCGGCGTTGTGGATCACGTAGTCGAAACTTCCGTTTGCATTTCGGAATTCCCTCAGTTGCTCCGTAAGCTTTTCCGGGTCTTGATAAGACAGATCGATAAAATGGATACGCGGATCGGAGAGATGAGTACGACTGCTATGAGCGCGAACGCCTGCCCAAACGTCATATCCGCGTTTGAGAGCTTCGTCCACCAGAAAACCTCCAATGAATCCGCTTGCACCAGTGATCAGTATCTTCTTTCCCATCGTTTACGTCTTGATTAATTTCTGTTCCTCCAGTAAAACGTATAATAATACCACAGCAAGCCCACCCAATTGAGGACGAGGATCGTGAGAATCCATAGGATTTTCTGTCCACGGCTGATGAATGGATTCTGGAAGACGGCTGTACAACCAAAGATGATTACCGCGATTCCAATAATGTAGCCCAGTTCAGGCAGTGTAATCAGATCAATCGTCATGGTTCATAAGTACGCGATGAGGCAGATTGCCGTGGCCTAAAAGATCGAACGGACAGGCATATTTTTCGCCAAGCCATTCGCTGGTCACGTTCGTGCCGGGATGATAATGCAGCGTCTCATTGACACAAGCTATGTTTTTCACTATCGAAAGCACGGTTCCAAGGTCGTGTGACACGAGGATGACAGCGCTCTCTTTGTTGATTTCCGAGAGAAGCGGATAGAAGTGCGACTCGAAACGTTTGTCCACATACGTTCCGGGTTCATCCAAAATCAGCACTTCGGGACGAGAGACGATTGAACGGCCCAGCAATACGCGTTGCATCTGACCGCCGGAAAGTTCGCCGACGGCTCTGTCCGCAAGCTCTGTCATTCCTACAATCTTCAACACCTCTTCCACACGAGCGTTCTGTTCGTCCGTGAAGCGGTGGAACATCTTTCTGCCTGACGCCAATCCGGATGAAATCACCTGTCGTACAGAAATCGGGAACTTCCGATCGATGTTGCTCATTTGTGGAAGATAACCGATGCGAAGTCCGTTTACCTCTTTCCCATCCCGATAGAATCGAATGGAGCCTTTTGTCGGGTGAAGCAGGCCAAGGATCACTTTGAGGAGCGTCGTCTTGCCGCCGCCGTTCGGCCCGATGATTCCGAGGAAGTCATCTTTCCACAAGGTGAGCGATACGCCGTGAAGCACGGTCTTGTTCTCGTAAGCCGCCGTTACGTCTGTCAGTTCAATGAGTTTCTCCATCTGCCAATGCTTTTGCAATATGAATCATGCTTGTATCCCAATCTTTCGCCAACGGATCGATGCGCATCAGCTGACAACCAGTCTCTTTCGCTATCAGTTCGGCATTCTTCTGGTCGAATTCCATTTGGATGAATGCGACCTTTGCGCCGCTGCTCTTGGCTGTTTTTACCAGCAGTTCGAGTTGTGCCGGCGAAGGTTCCTTGCCGTTCATCTCGATGCAGAGTTGTTGCAATCCGTTCTCAGCGGCAAAATAGGTGAGTGCAGGATGATAGATGATGAACGCTTTCGTCTGAAGAGGCTTCAGCAGAGAGTCAACCTGTGCTTGGGTCTGATCAATGCGCTGCAGAAGTTTCTGCTCGTTGGCACGATAATAGGCTGCATTCGACGGATCAAGTGCTACGACAGCCTTTAAAATGTTCTGAGCTATCAACTTTGCTCCGGCAATCGAGTTCCAGATATGCGGATCTTGTGCTCCGTGCTCATGATGCTCTTCTGCCTCGTTCTCGCCGGCTACTTCGGGAGTCGCCAGCAGTTTCATTCCTTCGGAAAGGTCGAACACCTTCATGTTCGGATTGTTTTCTTCAATCTTCTGCATCCAAGCGAGTTCGAATCCGATGGATCCAATGCGGAGATACGCGTCGCTTTTACTGATCGTGACCATCTCTTGAGGCGTTGGTTCATACGTCTCCGGACTTTGCCCGGCTGGAACGACGCAGTTGATTTGCATCTTGTCGCCTACAATCTGCTCCACGAAGAAGCATTGCGGCTGAATCGTCACTGAGAGAACCGGCTTCGATTCTCTATTCTGTTTGACTTTTCCACTGCAAGCTGCCAATGAAAGCGTTAGCAAGCAGAGCATTACTATGTTGAGGTATCTTTTCATCATATTTGTAGCAAAGATAGTGCAAACCGAGCGCAGAATCATCAAGTTTACTTGATTGTTATGCCGAGGTGCAGCCTATTTTCACTATTTATAGCAAAGATAGTGCAAACCGAGCGCAGAATCATCAAGTTTACTTGATTGTTATGCCGAGGTGCAGCCTATTTTCGCTATTTATAGCAAAGATAGTGCAAATTATTCCTTCTTGGCATATCCGGTCGTCCTTCCACTTTCTACCTTAACGAGTTTCCTGTTAAGAACGTTTGTATCTTTTTTCATGCCTCATTCCATCCTTTTTCTGCATCAAATACCCTATAAATGATGCAGAAAGAGTGATTGCTTCGTTTCTTTTTCAGTTTCCGGATGTTTTTCCTTGCTTGAGAAAAAGGGACGCTTCCATTTTAAAATTCCGCTCATCCTTGATGAAGATTTCATGCTACTTTGAGAGAAAAAGTTTTAACCATGGTCAAATAATTTTTTCTCAATAGTGCCAGAAAGTTTTAACCATGGTTGAATATTGTTTTAACCACGGTTAAAACTTTTTCCTTTAAAGTAAACGCAAGGATCTATCCTTGTGAAATGGAATTTGATCTTTGATGTAGAAAAAGAAGACCGTCTCAATGGACGAGAAGAACTTTGCGATAGCGATGGACTTTCCCCTCCTGATTGTAGAATTCCAGGTAGAAAATGTAGATGCCGCTTGTGAGTTTCGTACCGTCTTGTGCTTTGCCATTCCATTCGATCGTACCTTCGGAGGCTACGGAAAGATTGTCCAAGACCTTTACAATCAATCTACCGGACGTGTCGAAAACCCAAGCGCGACAGTTATATCCGCTTCCGTCAAACCGATATTTCACAGAATAGCTTCCCGTGATTCCTGAATAGATCGGTTCTTCCACCGAAGTTTCCTCCTCTTTTCCGGATGAATGATGCTGCGAGTTCTGATACCCGGGCGTTCCGTAACCGGTATCGGAAGAGGCCGATGTCCAATTCTTGGCAGATTGAGTCTCTTTTTCGGGATCGATTCGTTCGAGTGCCACGCCTTTCTCATTGGTGATGCCCGAAGCGTGCCATTTGTGAGAATAGGCCACTTCATCGATGACGGTCTCGTCGTCGGTACGGAAAAGCACCAGCGTGGCAAAGGTGTTCGAGAGAATGGGAAGTTTCACAGCGTGTAACGTCTCGGAGTTTTCTACCTCATAAAAGTCTTCCACGCCTGACACATCCTTGGTTAACAGAGCATATTTACCCGGAGCGAAAGCACTTTTGATGCTCGAAAGCGGATATTTTGTATTTAACGTTCCGTCGCTGCGACGCGTCGCAATAGCTAACGAAGCGAATGAGAGGGTTTTGTCCGATCGGTTGTAAAGCTCGATATATTCACTTCCGCCTTCGAAAGGATTGGGAAGCAACTCGTTGAAGATCACATCATTTTCTTCCGCTGCTTCCGTATCCTCTTCGCCAGGTTCGTCCGGTTCAGACGGATCTTCTGGATCTGTAGGCGGATCGACAGGCTCTTCGGGATCGGTTGGCTCGTCGGGCGTTTCGGGTTCCTCGGGATCGGAAGCCGCCACAGAGTTCTTGGAACCGGGCGTTCCACCGCGTTTATCTGTAGAGAGTTGTAGTTTTCCATCCGAATCTCTTTCCCATGCAATGGCTGGCGTTGTTTTGGGATAGGTGATTTCGTCCAGGACATTTCCATCGCCGTCGTGGATGGAAAGCGAAGTGCCCGTGTTGACGAGTGTCGGGAAAAGGCTCATCGCTCCGTCCGATCCGCCTTTGTCGATAGCGATCTCCTTTCCTTTTTTGTAAAGTACGGCAAATCCTCCGGCCTCCAGCTGAGGCAATTCCATCGGATATTCTTTACCTTTATATATAAGGATACATTCTTTGAGGTCCAGTTTCTTCTTCGTCACATTGTGCAGTTCCACATATTCCGTTGCGGGAAGGGCAGAAAGTCCTGTTGTGTTCGCCATGATCTCATTGATTAGAAGTTCTCCGGCAGCAGGTGATTCGATTTGTCCGGTGCTGTCAGGCTTTGCCGGTTGTTCGGGATCCTTTGGACCGGAAGGATTTTCAGGCTTGACAGGTTCATCCGGTTCGTCGGTGGATCCTTCGGAAAGAGATTGGAGAAAGAGATGAGCGAACGATTTGTTGGTACTGAATTTGGCACTGTACTTCGCAAAGAGCATGAAATACCCCGGTTGAGGTACCAGATCGACATCCACTTCACCTTCGTTGGTGAACTCTTCTTCGGACGAAAGCTTGCTATAAAGCGTAAACGCACCCTTTTTATAGGTCACTTTCACCTGGACTTCCGCACCGTTGTCTTTCACCAGTTCGCGTCCCTCAATGAGAACTTTTTTGGTTTTCCCGGATTGTCGGTTGAGCGTGATGTTTCCATTCTTGCCGCCCAGTGTGACAAAGACTGCAAGTCCCGGCTCGGTCGCAGAAGGCAGAAGACTCATCAGATAAACGGACTGCAGGTTGTAAGAGGTCCCTTTGTATCCGCTTTGGAGCGTGACGCGCCATTCTTCCGATTCTCGTAGCGTATAATGGATATACAGCAACGCTTCGCCTTTGACGGCAGGCGCATTAAGCTGGATCACATCCCCAGTGAATGTAAAGGAGGAGAGATCACCTTCCCAAGAAAGGGCGTGATTTGATTCCGAAGAACGAATTGAAAGCGGCAGGGACAAAAAGCAAACGTAAAGTAAGATACGTAGGCTCAAAACGAATAAATGTTTCATAGAAAGTAATGGTTTTTTGATAAATGTTATAACTTTGCGACCGAATAGCAACATTATGCAACTTGTTATCGTTCAGCCACACAAAGGTAAGAAGGATAAAGTTGTAAAGCAAACAACATATTACTTAATATAGATAGAATAAAAATGAAAGCAGCTATTGTTGGAGCAAGTGGCGCCGTAGGACAGGAATTCCTCCGCGTGCTCACTGAGAGAAATTTTCCCGTTGATGAACTCGATCTTTATGGTTCTTCAAGAAGTGCCGGACATGAATATACTTTCCGCGGAAAGAAGATTACTGTCAAGGAACTGAAGCATAACGACGATTTCAAAGGAACCGACATTGCTTTTGTTTCCGCAGGCGGAGGCACGTCAAAGGATTTTGCCGAGACGATCACGAAGTTCGGAACGGTCATGATTGATAATTCCAGCGCATTCCGTATGGACAACGACGTCCCGTTGGTAGTGCCCGAAGTCAATCCGGAGGATGCTCACAACCGTCCACGTCATATCATTGCCAATCCCAACTGCTCGACGATCATCATGATTGTCGCTCTGAAGGCTTTGGAAGATCTTTCTCATATCAAACGGATTCATGTCGCAACCTATCAGGCTGCAAGTGGCGCCGGCGCTGCTGCCATGGCTGAACTCTATGAGCAGAGCAAGCAATATCTCGCAAACGATCCGGTGACCGTCAATAAGTTCTTTTATCAGTTGGCCTTCAATCTGATTCCTCAGATTGATGTCTTCGGAGACAATGGCTATACGAAGGAAGAGATGAAGATGTATAATGAGACCCGTAAGATGCTGCATTCCGATGTAGTTGTCAGCGCTATGTGCGTGCGCGTGCCCGTTCTTCGTTCCCATTCTGAGAGTGTTTGGGTAGAAACCGAACGTCCTATCTCTGTCGAAGAGGCTAAAGCTGCCTTTGCCAAAGCTGATGGCATCGTTCTTCAGGACGATCCCGCAACGAAAGATTATCCGATGCCTCTCTTCGTAGCCGGCAAAGATCCGGTTTATGTGGGTCGTGTTCGCAAGGATCTGGCTAATGAGAACGGCTTGACATT
Organism: uncultured Parabacteroides sp.; assembly: GCA_964542435.1. Taxonomy (GTDB): domain Bacteria; phylum Bacteroidota; class Bacteroidia; order Bacteroidales; family Tannerellaceae; genus CAZIVE01. The sequence continues at coordinate 36,465 of CAZIVE010000010.1, read as the reverse complement.
CTGGTGCGTTGGCGATCAGATCAAGAAGGGCGCTGCTTTGAACGCCGTTCAGATCGCTGAATATCTGATTCGTACAGAGCATTTCAAATAATAGAATCTCTCGTTGTTTGTTCATATTTAAAGTCGGACGGCATGAAAAGAATCTTCCTCATCGGTTACATGGGTTCGGGAAAGACGACGGTCGGTTTGGATTTGGCACGGAAGCTCAATCTTTCGTTCATAGATCTCGATACACATATTGAAGAACGCTTCCACAAGACCGTTAAGCAGATCTTTGCAGAGAAAGGTGAGGAGTCCTTTCGGAAGATTGAACAGAATATGCTGCATGAAGTGGCAGAGTTTGAAGATGTAGTGATCTCTGCCGGCGGCGGAACACCTTGCTTCTTCGACAATATGGACTATATGAATGAAAAAGGCACGACCATCTTTCTGGATGTGCCGCCTGAGGAATTAGTTCGTCGGCTCGACAGCGCCCGCCATACGCGTCCCGTATTGAAGGATCTGCGTGGGGATGCTTTGCTGCAGTTTGTGAACGAGAACCTTGAAAAGCGGATGCCTTTTTATTCCAAAGCTTCAAAACGAGCCGATGCCTCCTCTTTGGATTCGGCTGAGGAGATCGATAAGGTCGCTGAAAGTATCATCAAACTGACGGAATAGTATGAAAGGGAATGAGACGTATGGCAAGTTCGGTTATATTCCGCAGGAGCTGTTGCAAGAGATCAGCAAGATCGGCAACCGCCTGCTGATTGGTCTTCCTTGTGAACGTCATGAGGACGAAAAACGTATCGTGCTCACTCCCGAAGCTGTCAATGTCCTGACGGAATGTGGCCATCACGTTCGCCTCGAATCAGGCGCAGGCCTCGATATCAACTATTCCGACAACCATTATTCCGAAGCAGGAGCGGAGATTGTGGCAACGCCCGAAGAGGTTTATCAATCCGACGTCATTCTGAAAATGCTTCCGCCACTACCTGCTGAAGCTGCCTTGATGAAGTCGCGTTCGCTTCTTCTTTCTATGGTTCAGTTCAATCTCTTTGCTCCGGAAACTTACATGCTCATGATGAATAAGCGGATCACGGCTTTGGGTTATGAGTTTATGGAAGATGAGGTCGGACAGTTCCCGGTGCTGAATGCCATTTCTGAGATAGAAGGAGCAACGGCTGTTACGATTGCCTCCGATCTATTGAGTAATACGCAAGGCGGCAAAGGCATTCTTTTAGGTGGAGTTCCCGGTGTTTCTCCTACAGAAGTCGTCATCATCGGTGCCGGTTGTGCCGGAACTGTCGCAGCGCGTGCGGCACTTTCTCTGGGCGCTTCCGTTAAGGTCTTTGATGATGATGTCAGCAAGTTGCGCAATATTCAACAAGTGCTTGGACAAGGTCTGTTTACTTCCACGTATCATCCCAATGTCCTGCATAATGCTTTTCGGACAGCTGATGTCGTGATTGGTGCGATCCGTTCCATTCGCGCGCGTCATCATTATATAATGAGTGACGAACTGATCCGTTCCATGAAACGCGGTTCTTTGCTGATCGATCTTCGCGTCAGTCAAGGAGGCTGTTTTGAGACGACCAGCGGTCTGACTTTGAATGATGCCACGGTCTTCGAGAAATATGGTGTTCTTCATTATTGCGTTCCCAACGTCAGCAATCGTGTCGCACGAACCACAAGCATGGCCATCAGCAATCTGATCGTGCCGTTGATGCAGTCGCTTGGAAATGCAGGGTCGGTTCAGGCGACAATCAAGTCATATCCTGTTTTTCGTAACGCGGTGTACATGTATTGTGGCAAACCAGTCAAAAATTGTGTCTCAAACCGCTTTAATCTACCTTCAAACGAACTAGATTTGTATCTTTCTGCATTTTAGTTCTATCTTTTCCCTCGTTTTAATTTTGCCACTGCAAATACTTTGCTTTACTTTGCGGCATCTGAACATATATACATAACACAAATTGCTAATACAGTAATAAGCTATGGCAGAACAAACAAAAGTGACAACTTTGGACAAGGTCGTAATCCGTTTTTCGGGCGACTCCGGCGATGGTATGCAATTAACAGGCACCATCTTCTCCAACTTGTCAGCCGTGTTCGGAAACGATATTTCAACGTTTCCCGATTATCCGGCAGAAGTACGTGCCCCGCAAGGGACATTGAGCGGTGTATCTGGATTCCAGGTCCATCTTGGCTCAAAGAAAATTTTCACACCTGGTGATAAGGCTGATGTTCTTGTCGCCATGAACCCCGCGGCTCTTAAGGTGAATGTGAAGAATCTGAAACCCAATTCGGTGATCATGATTGATTCCGATTCGTTTCAAAAATCTGACCTCGAGAAAGCAGAGTACAAGACGGATGATCCGTTCAAGGAACTCGGCCTGACCAGGGTCCAAATCATCTCTGCTCCGATCTCTACACTGGTTAAGCAGAGTCTTGCTGATTTTGGACTCGACAACAAGGCTGCACTTCGTTGTAAGAACATGTTCGCTCTTGGACTTGTTTGCTGGCTCTTCGAACGTCCACTGGAGCAGGCAATGCACTTGTTGCAAAACAAGTTTGCTAAGAAACCGGCTATCGCTCAGGCAAACATCAAAGCTCTGACCGATGGTTACAACTATGGTAACAACATCCATGCTTCTGTTTCAACCTATCGTATCGAAAGCCAGAAAGTGGCTCCCGGTTATTATATGGATGTAAACGGAAACAAGGCTACCTCGTTTGGCTTGATCGCTGCTGCTGAAAAAGCTGGACTTCGTCTCTTCCTGGGTAGTTATCCTATCACTCCTGCTACGGATATCCTTCATGAGCTTTCAAAGCGTAAGGATCTTGGAGTCATCACCGTGCAGGCTGAAGACGAAATCGCAGGCGTTAGCACAGCTATCGGTGCAAGTTTCGCAGGCTGCCTTGCTGCTACTTCTACTTCTGGTCCAGGTCTGGCCCTGAAGAGTGAAGCTATTGGTCTGGCTGTTATCGCTGAGCTTCCGCTCGTAGTCATCGACGTTCAACGTGGCGGTCCTTCTACAGGTATGCCGACCAAGAGCGAACAGACCGACTTGATGCAGGCTCTCTATGGTCGTAACGGTGAAAGTCCCGTTGTAGTGATTGCTGCTTCAACTCCGGCAGACTGCTTCGACACCGCATTCTGGGCTTCCAAACTTGCTTTGGAGCACATGACTCCGGTCATCATGTTGAGCGATGCATTCATCGCTAACGGTTCAACCGCATGGAAACTTCCTGAACTGGAGAAATATCCGGAGATCAAACCGAATTACGTATCCAATTATCATGATTCCAAACCTTGGAAGGCTTATCGCAGAGATAAGGAGACGTTCGTCCGCTATTGGGCAATCCCCGGAACTCCTGGATTCGCTCATCGTTTGGGTGGTCTTGAGAAGGATTTCGAAACGAGTGCTATCTCAACGGATCCTATGAACCACCAGAAGATGGTCAAGACACGTCAGGCTAAGATCGATAAGATTGCAGACTTCATTCCAGACCTGGAAGTACAGGGCGACAAGGATGCTGATTTGCTGATCGTCGGTTGGGGCGGCACGTACGGACATCTTTATGAGACTATGGAAGATCTTCAGGCTCAAGGTAAGAAAGTGGCTCTTGCTCACTTCAAGTTTATCAATCCGCTGCCGAAGAATACAGCTGAGGTCTTGAAGAAATATAAGAAGGTAGTCGTAGCTGAACAGAACAATGGTCAGTTTGCTAATTATCTTCGTGGAAAAGTTTCGGATTTCAATCCGTATCGATTCAACCGCATCAAAGGCCAGCCCTTCATCGTATCGCGTCTGGTTGAGGAATTCACTAAAATTATGGAGGACTAAACGATGAATGCAGAAGAATTAAAATATCAGCCTAAAGATTATAAGAGCGACCAATATGTACGCTGGTGCCCGGGTTGTGGTGACCACGCTGTACTTAATTGCCTGCACAAAGCTATGGCAGAGGTCGGTGTTGCTCCTGATAATATTGCACTTATTTCAGGTATCGGATGTTCATCTCGTCTGACCTATTATATGAATACGTACGGATTCCATACGATTCACGGTCGTGGCGCTGCTATCGCAACAGGCGTTAAGACAGCTCGTCCTGATCTTACAGTATGGTTGGCTACTGGTGATGGCGACTGCCTTGCAATTGGTGGTAACCATTTTATCCATGCCGTACGTCGTAATATCGACATCAACGTGGTTCTCTTCAATAACAAGATCTATGGTTTGACGAAAGGACAGTATTCTCCAACGTCTGATCGTGGTTTCGTTTCGAAGAGCTCTCCTTACGGAACAGTTGAGGATCCATTTATCCCCGCAGAACTGGCTATGGGTGCAAGAGGAACGTTCTTCGCTCGTACCATCGACAGTGATCTGAAGAATACAACCGATATTCTCGCTGCTTCCGCTCGTCATAAAGGTACATCTGTAACGGAGGTCCTTGTCAATTGTATGATCTTCAACAACGGAATCCATAAAGGAATCACCGATAAGGAGGTTCGCGCCGATCGTACAATCTTCCTTCGCCACGGCGAAAAGATGATCTACGGTGCAGACAACAATAAAGGTATCGTTCTTGATGGCCTGAAGTTGAAGTCAGTGACGATTGGTGAAGATGGTTACACTATGGACGACGTCCTGGTTCATGATGCTCACGAACAGAGCAACACGCTTCAGATGATGCTTTCTATGATGGGCTATCAGAACGATCTGCCGGTTGCATTAGGTGTTATCCGCGATGTTGAGGCTCCTTGCTATGACGTAGCTGTTCACCAGCAGATTGCCGATGTTCAGGCAAAGAATCCGACACGTAAACTTCACGATCTGCTGATGCAGGGTGATGTTTGGGAGATCAAATAAGGATGTAAATCCTATTGAAAATAGAAAGAGGGCTGTGCTTGAAAGAGTGCAGCCCTCTTTTGCTTTCGGCCCTATAATTTTGTAACTTTGCATTCAAATCAAGATGTTATCTTATGAAAAGACTGCTTATCTCATTATTCCTTTCCTGGCTGATGATTCAGGGCTGCGCCGCGGCTCATCTTTTTGTGGAAGCGGAGAGCTTTCAGCAGAAAGGTGGTTGGGTCGTCGATCAACAGTTCATGGACCAGATGGGATCGCCTTACCTTATGGCGCATGGAATGGGATCGCCGGTGATCGATGCCATAAGCAGTGTGACTTTCCCCAAAACAGGTGATTATTATGTATTTGTCCGGACGTATAATTGGACTTCCCAGTGGAAGAAAGGCGAAGGTCCGGGAAAATTTACACTTTTCGTCGGAAACAGACAGCTTCTGTCGCCGTTGGGAACGGTTGGAAATGCATGGATGTGGCAACCGGCGGGAAAAGTCTCTATCAAGAATGTGAAGAACACGATTCGTTTGCACGATCTGACTGGCTTTGACGGTCGTTGTGATGCTATCTTCTTTACCACAGATAAAAATGAAGTGCCGCCCTCTGAGATGAAATCGCTTGGCTCTTTCCGCCGTTCGGCATTGAATCTGCCTGCTGACGCGTCTAAAGCTGGAACGTATGACTTGGTTGTGGTGGGAGCCGGCATCGCTGGAATGAGTGCGGCTGTTTCTGCCGCAAGACTGGGATGCAAAGTGGCCTTGATCAATGATCGTCCGATTATCGGTGGAAATAATAGTTCTGACATCCGTGTGCATCTTGGCGGGAGGATTGAACAGCAGCCCTATCCTGAATTGGGCGGACTTCAGAAGGAGTTCGGTCCAACAAAAGAGGGCAATGCGCAGCCCGCAGAGAATTACGAAGACCAAAAGAAGCTGGATTGGATTGCCTCCGAGAAGAATGTGACGCTTTTTCTCAATTATCATGCGACAAGTGTGAAGAAAGTGGGGAATGAGATCGTTGCAGTTGTAGCTACGCAGATTGAAACCGGTCGTGAACTCTGTTTCGAAGCTAAGCTCTTTGCTGATTGCACCGGTGACGGAACGATCGGTTATCTTGCCGGAGCCGATTATCGTATGGGTCGTGAAGGCAAGTCTGAATTTGATGAAAGCATTGCGCCAGATAAGCCCGACAAGATGACGATGGGCGCTTCCGTGCAGTGGTACTCTGTAGATAATAAGAAACCTTGCGGCTTTCCTGCGTTCGATTACGGCGTTTCTTTTAACGACAAAAACTGCGAGAAGGTGATGATGGGCGAATGGACTTGGGAAACCGGTATGAACCGTGACCAGATCAACGACTTCGAGAAAATTCGCGATTACGGACTTCTTGTGGTCTATTCCAATTGGAGTTTCCTTAAGAATCAGATGAAGGATCGTTCGCAGTACCAAGATCGCAAACTCGGTTGGGTGGCTTACGTGGCTGGCAAACGCGAATCGCGCCGGTTGATGGGCGATTATATTCTGAAGGAGGATGACATCACAAAGAATGTCATGCACGAAGACGCCTCTTTCATCACCACATGGAGCATCGATCTGCATCGTCCCGATCCTGACAACACCGCCCATTTCCCCGGCAATGAATTCAAGGCCGTCACGAAGCATATCTTGATTCATCCGTATGCAGTTCCCTATCGTTGTCTCTATTCCCGGAACATCGAAAATCTCTTTATGGCCGGCCGCGATATCAGTGTAACGCACGTAGCATTGGGTACGGTTCGTGTGATGCGTACAACCGGCATGATGGGTGAAGTGGTTGGAATGGCCGCGTCGCTCTGCAAGAAGCATAATGCTTCGCCACGTGGCATTTACCAATCCTACCTTCCAGAGCTCAAATCACTGATGCAAGAAGGTGTGGATAAAAAGGGATTGCCAAACAATCAGCAGTACAACGAAGGCGGCACATTGGAATAGCAATATCGCCGTTATCTTTCACGGCGGATTATAGTACATAAAAAAGAAAGGCCGCTCTTCGCAGAGAGGCCTTTCTTCTAAGGTTAACAAATTTATGAGTAAAAACCACTAATGAATTAATGTATATTTGAGCTTGAACCCCTTCGGGTTACAATACTCAATCGCGCAAAGATACTCAAAAAAACGAAACCTTTGTAGATTTAACTATTTATTTAAATTCTTTGCGAATGCTTTCCGCTACTTTCTCCAACTCTTCAGACGATGGGTTCATTTTGCCCCGATCGAAATACATATCTGATTCCTTGTTGATGGGGATTAGATGGATGTGGGCATGAGGAACTTCAAGTCCTAAAACTGTAATTCCGACTTTTTTGCAGGGAATGGCAGCAGCTTGAGCTTTGGCTACTCTTTTTGCAAAAGCCATCATTCGGCCGAGCATCGGATCGTCTATATCGAAGATGTAATCTACTTCCTTTTTGGGTACGACCAATGTGTGGCCTACGGAAACGGGATTGATATCGAGGAAAGCGAAGAACTCTTCGTTTTCTGCAATTTTATGGCACGGAATTTCACCGGCGATAATTCTACTGAATATTGTTGCCATACTGTTATATTTTAAATGGAAATGTCCATAATTTCAAATCTCATCACACCTGACGGAACTTTGATGTCAACGATATCGCCCACTTTCTTTCCCATCAAGCCTTGAGCAATCGGTGTGCTGACTGCAATCTTTCCCTCTTTGATATTGGCTTCTGAGTCGGAAACGAGCGTATAGGTCATCACAGCTTTGTTCTTTACATTTCTGATTTTAACTTTGTTGAGAATCTGAACTTCCTTCGTCTGGACGCGTGTCTCGTCAATCAGACGTGCGTTTGAAATCATCGCTTTCAACTGAGCAAGTTTGGCTTCCATGATGCCTTGAGCCTCTTTGGCTGCATCATATTCTGCATTTTCCGACAAATCACCTTTATCTCGTGCTTCGGCAATAGCAGCAGAGATCTCTGGACGCTTTACAGATTCGAGATAGTTGATCTCCTGCATGATCTTGTCATAACCGTCTTTGGTCATATAACTATATGCCATGTTAAAATCCTCCTTATTAAATATTCAATGTTATTTTCGTTTGTTTCATCTCACAATAAAAAAGAATCCCGACCAAACAGTTGGCCGGAACTCTATTATCCTAAGATTTGCGCAAAGTTATCATTTATTTTCTCATTTATCAAATCAAGCTTTAATGCTTTACAACATAAGTCGTTCTATTTTACCTGTATAGGGATTAAATATGTGACTTGATGGCTCTTTCCAGATCTGTAAAATTATCAAATCTGTTCACCAGATTGCCTTGTTTGTCGATTACAAAAAGTGCAGGCAAATCGTGCACATTGTAAAGGGCTGCAATCTGCGAATAGGCCGATTCCGGATCCCGGACGCAAAGCCATGGTAATTTGCTGGCAATGTTCTTCCAGAGATTGACGTCGGTGTCCAAAGAAATCTGATAGATCTGAAGGCCTGACGAAGCATATTTCGTGTAAAGATCGCCCAACGACATATTGAAAGACGACGAACGTTCTGCGCTATAAGCCGTAAAGTTCACGATTGTCAGCTTCCCCGGAACGATCTGAGACAAACGGATTACTCGGCCGTTAATGTCTGGGAGAGCTATATCAACATATCCAATTTCCTGTGTCTTTACATTCGTAGGTAGGTCGATCGCTCTGTCTCTCTGTGCGCGGATGACCTTGATGGATTGAAGTGCAAGGTTATAAAGTTGCTTGCTTCGCGGGCTGTCATGATAGAAATGGTCGAAGCTTGTTGCCACAGCGCCATATGCTTTCGAATCGGTCTTATCGTACAGATCGAAAAACAGCAGACCGTTCACCTGCTGGAAAAGACCAAAATAGGCAGCTGTAGTCATCGGAGCCGTATAAATATATTTGATGGCTACATTCTTGTATGAATTTGCAGCATTCTGTACGGCTGCAGCATATGCCGTGTCTGTAATCTGATGAGCATCGTATTCCTTACGGAGCTTGTTGATCGCCTGGTTGGCGTCGAGTTGAGCCAATGTGATCTCTTTGATGGCTTTGCAGTTGTCCGATCCTTCTACCGTATAAGAGGTGGCAAAAGTTCCGGCGTCAGCATTGACTGTAATGGTCTCGATAGAATCGATGGCGATATTGATAAACTGATTCTTCAAAAGCAGGCGGTAGAAATCCGGATAATCAGGACGGTCATGCTTGAACTTGAATTTACCAGAGCCTGTCAGCTTTACAGAGTCGAGCGTATCGACAGAAGAAATGCCGACATACTCGAGATAAAGCGTCTGTCCCGAAGCATCTGCAACAGTACCTTTGATTGTAAATTTCTTATGGTTGTCGCATGAGGAGGTGACGATCATCATCACGGAAAGAAGTGCAACAAACAATGGTGCGGTAATCCTTTTCATTCTCGACATATTAACTTGTTCATCTATAATTAATGAGATAACTGAATCTATTCTGATTTCTTGCATGGAATATCTACAAATGATTCAAATTTTCGCATTTTTTTGTTTGCAAATATACATAATTTTACAATTGCAAACCTATTTAAAGCTTTTTATTAGCATAATTTTAAGAAAATCTATTGATTACGAAGATAATTTTCCAAGAACAAATAGATTAGCACAAAAAAAGTTTTAACTTTGCACGAATTTTTTTGATAGAAAAAAAGAAAATAGATTATGCTTAATCCAATTAAAAAGACGATTGATTTGGGTGATGGACGACAGATCACCATTGAGACCGGGAAAGTAGCGAAACAGGCGGACGGCGCAGTTACCGTTACGATGAACAACACGGTGTTGCTGGCTACTGTTTGTGCTGCAAAAGATGCAGTTCCCGGAACAGATTTTATGCCGTTACAAGTTGATTACAAGGAGAAGTATTCCGCATTTGGACGCTTTCCCGGTGGCTTTACGAAGAGAGAGGGAAAAGCCTCCGACAATGAAATCCTCACTGCACGTTTGGTGGACCGTGCTTTGCGTCCACTTTTCCCAGACAATTACCACGCTGAGGTTTTTGTCAATATTATTCTTTTTTCTGCTGACGGCCAAGATATGCCTGATGCTTTAGCAGGATTGGCTGCTTCTGCAGCACTCGCTGTTTCTGACATTCCTTTCAATGGACCTATTTCAGAAGCACGTGTCGCTCGCGTTGACGGCAAGTTCGTAATTAATCCTACATTCGAACAATTGGAGAAAGCTGATATCGACATCATGGTTGGTGCAACGCTCGACAATATCATGATGGTTGAAGGTGAGATGAATGAGGTTCAGGAGTCCGATATGCTCGATGCCATCAAATTCGCTCACGAATTCATCAAGGCTCAGTGCCAAGCTCAGAACGAACTGACCGAGGCTTGTGGAAAAACGGTAAAACGTGAATATTGCCACGAAGTGAATGACGAAGATCTTCGCAAGGACATTCACGATAAATGTTATGCTCGTGCTTATGAAATCTCCACATCGGGACAAGGCAAGCAGGAACGTACAGAAGCGTTTGATAAGATCGTAGAAGACTATAAGGCTCAGTTCACGGAAGAAGAGCTGACAGACGAGAAGGTCGCTATGATTACAAAATATTATGCTGAGGTAGAGAAAGAGGCTATGCGTCGTGCCATTCTGGATGAAGGTAAACGTCTCGACGGTCGTAAGACTACAGAGATTCGTCCTATCTGGATTGAGACAGATTGTCTGCCTTGGCCGCATGGATCGGCTATCTTTACGCGTGGTGAAACACAATCTCTTTCTACAGTCACTCTTGGAACGAAGGATGATGAGAAACTGGTTGATGACGTTTTGGTTCACAATAAGGAACGTTTCCTTCTGCACTATAATTTCCCGCCGTTTGCAACAGGTGAAGCTAAGGCTCAGCGTGGTGTTGGACGTCGCGAGATCGGTCATGGTAACTTGGCACATCGTGCTTTGAAGCGCATGATCCCTGCTGATTATCCTTATGTAGTACGTGTCATTTCCGATATCCTTGAATCAAACGGTTCGTCTTCCATGGCAACAGTTTGCGCTGGCACACTTGCACTGCGTGATGCTGGTGTTCCGATGAAGAAGCCGGTTTCAGGTATTGCAATGGGACTTATTTCTGAGAACAGTGGTAAGAACTATGCAATTCTTTCCGACATTCTGGGTGATGAAGATCACTTAGGAGATATGGACTTCAAGGTTACCGGAACGAAAGACGGTATTACAGCAACTCAGATGGATATTAAGGTTGACGGTTTGTCTTATGATATCCTTGAGAAAGCATTGGCACAGGCACGCGAAGGTCGTCTTTATATTTTGGGCAAGATTCTCGAGGCTCAACCGGAAGCTCGTGCCGAATTGAAGCCGAATGCTCCACGTATTGAGACCATGACGATTGCGAAGGAATTCATTGGCGCTGTCATTGGCCCGGGTGGAAAGATTATTCAGGGAATTCAAGAGAAGACAGGTGCTGTCGTTTCGATCGAAGAGGTTGACGGCGTTGGAAAGATTGAAATCTCTGGTACGAATAAAGATGTTTTGGATGCAGCCATCAAGGCCATCAAGACGATCGTAGCTGTTCCGGAAGTCGGAGAAGTTTACGAAGGAAAGATTTCGTCTATTATGCCTTATGGTGCTTTTGTAGAGTTTATGCCAGGCAAAGACGGATTGCTTCATATCTCTGAAATCGATTGGAAACGACTCGAGACCGTTGAAGAAGCCGGCCTTCATGAAGGCGATACGATTACGGTTAAGTTGGTCGATATCGATCCTAAGACAGGAAAGTTCAAGCTTTCTCACCGTGCATTGATCCCGAAACCGGAAGGATATGAAGAACGTCCTCCGCGTCAGGATCGTGGACCGAGAAACGATCGTGGTGATCATCGCGACAATCGCGGCGATCGCAATGACCGTGGAGACCGCAGAGATCGTGGACCAAGAAACGATCGTCCATACAATCGTGGCGACCGCAACGACCGCGGTGAACGTCATTACGACAATAATCGTGGTGATTATCAGCAGCCTCAACAGGAGAATCCGGACAATAACAATCAGGAATAGCTTTAAATTCATAACTCAGGAGCGCCTGCATTTGAAAAGATGCGGGCGTTTCTTTTGTCCATCCATGAACATGAGTTTATGTTTGCTATATATATAGATGTAGCGCATATAAAAAAACAGCGCCCGTTCAAAAGAACGAGCGCTGCTCTTAAAACTTTCGTATAAAGACTATTTACGGATGTTCAAATCTTTAACGATGGCACGATATCTTTCGATGTCGATCTTTGTCAGATAATCCAACAGACGGCGGCGTTTGCCGACAAGTGCTTTCAAAGAGCGTGCAGAAGCAAAATCTTTGTGATTTGCTTTCATGTGCTCTGTCAAGTGTGTAATACGGAATGAGAAGAGAGCAATCTGACTCTCAGCAGATCCCGTATTTGTGGCAGATTTGCCAAACTTTTCAAAAATCTCTTTCTTTTTCTCTGAATCCAAATACATGGTTCTTGTACTTTAATAAATTAATACTATGTTATCTAAGCGGATGCAAAGGTAGGGATAACTTTTAGTTCCACAATGTTTTTTACCCTGAATTTTCTTTTTGAAAGAATATTATCATAAGTATGTGACAAAAATATCGTAATTTTGCAGCCACAAAAATAGTCTTTAATGCAAAATATTAGAAACATTGCGATTATAGCGCACGTTGACCATGGGAAAACGACGCTTGTGGACAAGATGTTGTTAGCGGGCAAGCTTTTCCGCGAAGGACAGGCTGAGCCTGATCAGTTCCTTGACAGCAATGATCTGGAACGTGAAAGAGGTATTACGATTCTTTCAAAGAATGTATCCATTAACTACAAAGGGTGCAAGATCAACATTATCGATACTCCAGGGCACGCGGATTTCGGTGGCGAAGTGGAACGTGTCTTGAATATGGCAGACGGTTGTCTGCTGCTCGTCGATGCCTTTGAAGGTCCGATGCCTCAAACGCGATTCGTACTTCAGAAAGCTATACAGATCGGTTTGAAACCGATTGTTGTCATCAACAAGGTTGATAAGCCGAACTGCCGTCCGAGCGAAGTCCAGGAAATGGTGTTTGATCTGATGTTCAGTTTGGATGCTACAGAGGAACAGCTCGATTTCCCGACCATCTATGGTTCAGCCAAAGAGGGTTGGATGTCGTATGACTGGAAAAAGCCGACTACGGATATCACGGCACTTCTCGATGATATCATCAAATATATTCCCGAACCGAAGGTGCTGGAAGGAACTCCGCAGATGCTGATCACCTCACTCGACTATTCTACTTATGTAGGCCGTATTGCTGTGGGACGTGTTCATCGTGGAGAACTTCGCGAAGGAATGGATATCACCTTGTGCAAGCGTGACGGTTCGCAGGTTAAGCAGCGAATCAAAGAGCTGGATGTTTTCGAAGGACTGGGTCGCAAGAAGGTTGCTTCCGTATCGAGCGGTGATATCTGCGCATGCATCGGTATTGAAGGATTTGAGATCGGCGAGACGATTGCCGATAATGAAAATCCGGAAGCTCTGCCGCCCATCGCTATTGATGAGCCGACCATGTCAATGCTTTTCACCATCAATAACTCACCTTTCTTTGGAAAGGATGGTAAATATGTTACATCACGTCATATCTACGACCGCTTGATGCGCGAACTCGACAAGAATCTCGCGTTGCGTGTCCATACTACGGATTCAGCAGATAAATGGATCGTTTACGGTCGTGGCGTTTTGCATCTCTCTGTTCTCATTGAGACCATGCGTCGTGAAGGTTATGAATTGCAGGTTGGACAACCGCAAGTCATTATCAAGGAGATCAACGGCGAGAAGTGTGAACCTGTTGAACAGCTCACAGTCAATTTGCCGGAAGAGCTTTCCAGCCGTGTCATTGATATGATTACGCGTCGTAAAGGCGAGATGACAGCGATGGAAAACAAGAACGGACGTATGCATCTTGAATTCATCATTCCGTCTCGTGGTATCATCGGGCTCAACAATGCGATGCTGACTGCAACAGCCGGCGAAGCTGTCATGGCTCACCGTTTCCTCGAATATCAACCTTGGAAGGGCGAGATCCAGCGCAGGATCAATGGTTCCATCATTGCGATGGAAACCGGACAGGCTTTTGCTTATGCCTTGAATAACCTGCAGAGCCGCGGACGTTTCTTCATCGCTCCGGGCGAAGATGTTTATGCAGGACAGGTGGTTGGCGAACACACTAAAGACAATGACTTGGTTGTGAATGTGACCAAATCCAAGAAACTGACCAATATGCGTGCTGCCGGTTCTGATGATAAGGTAGCTTTGGCTCCTCCAACCGTATTCAGTTTGGAAGATGCTCTTGAATATATCAAAGCAGACGAATATGTTGAGGTTACTCCTCATTCCATGAGAATGAGAAAGGTCATCCTTGACGAACTGGAAAGAAAGCGCGCTAACCGCTAAAAGGATTTATCGAAGGCCATTCGTGTACCGTGAGCTCCGTAATCTACGCTACCACGGTAAACGAACCCGAGAGTCTTGAACATGTTCAGCATATAGTGGTTATCGAAATTGGTGTCGATGCGAAAGCGGAATACGCCTTTGTTTCTGCTTAGAATTTCGACTTTCTTCATGAATAGCGTGGCAATGCCGCGCTTTTTCATTTTCTCAGCCACAGCCAGTCGGTGAACCACGACGTACGGTTCGTCGTCGAGCCAATGGCCGACCAGATGTTCATACAATGGTTCGCCTGTGTAAACGACGGCAGCATAAGCGATCACCTCGTCTCCATCGTCCAGCACATAGCCAATTCCACGTTGGATATCTTTGGCAATGAGTTCTCTCGTAGGATAATCGTCTTGCCATTGTTTGCTGCCCAATCGCTTCATCTGCGCTTTGGCATCCAGCATGATCTGCCAGATTTCGTCTTTCTCCTTTTCTTTGTCTTCCGCTTGGCGGAAAATGAGTTCTTCGTTTGTCATACGCCAAAAATAAGAATAATCACACATTCCTCAATGCTCTTCATTGGCCAAGTTAATAAAAAGAGCTACCTTGCACTCTAATTTGAGAAATCACATATAGAAAGGAATATGAAACACATTATCGACATCGAGACTTGGGAACGCAGAGACAACTACAACTTCTTCCGTGGTTACGTCAGTTCATGGACAACGTTATCAACAGAATTGGATTGTACATTCGCCTTTCCGGCCGCTAAAGCCGCGAAACGTTCCTTTTTCACCTGTTATCTTTATGCGATTCTTCGTGCGGCCAACGAAGTGAAGGAATTCCGGTTCCGTACGGACAAAGAGGGAAATGTAGCCTGTTACGACAAGATCGATATGCTCACTCCGATTGCTGTACCAGGCAGAACTTTCTATGAAGTCCGCATTCCTTACGAGGAAGACTTTGAGACATTTTACCGGCAAGCCCGCGAAATCATCACCAACATACCCAAAGACGGCGATCCCTACCTCGTATCTAAACAGGTCATTGACAAAGGCGATTTCGATGTCATTTTGTTGAGCGCAACGCCCAATCTTTATTTCACAGGCATTGGCTATACTATTTCTTCCATAGGAAATCCACATGAATATCCGCTGATGAACGTTGGAAAAGCTATCGAACGCGAAGGAAAGCTAATTATGCCTTTCTCATTCTGCTTCAATCATCAGTTCGTCGATGGTGAACATGTTGCTCGGTTCATTGATAAAATCCAAGAACACCTCAATTCTTCATTATAAATCAATTTCCAATGTTTCACTTAAAATCTCACTAAGATGAAAAAGCTTTTTGAATTTCTTTCTGTTGCTTTGCTCCTTTCCTGTTTTTCAGCCGGTATCAATGCGACTGATTTTTCTTTCACGAAGATGAAAGGTTTGTCTCAAACTGTCTATACATTCCGCGACACAGCGCAGAATGTGAACGGACGCTTTGCAGGTTTTGCTCCGCTGTTTGTTGTTTATCCGGACGCTCCGTGTGATGAATCACAAGCCGCCCAATTGGTCCGCGACCTTGGAATCGACCAATATGTCTCTGATTACAGCGGATCGATGATGGTTGTGAATCCTTTGGGACAGACGTACAACGATGTTGCGGACCTTGCTGCTTACGACTCGTTGGTCGCTCATTTGAGAGTCATTTCCAATATGAAGATTATCGGCATCGGACGCGGTGCCACATTTGTGAACAATGCCGTTTCTCATCATGCTGAAGCTATTGCCGGGATCGTTTCCATCAATGGCAAGATGACGGGAAAGCCTGCGGGGATGGTTGCTGTTCCTGCTTACATTTGTGGAAAAGGAGCCGATAAGATTGCCGCCGCCTATGCGACAGCTGACAAAGCTGTCAAGAAAAGCGGGGAGAAAAACGGGGTTCGCCTTACCAATTCCAACGAAGAACTGCTCAGCGTCGTTTACAATCCGAACGCACCCGCTTCACTGAAAGAGGCTTTCAATGACGCTTGGGATGCTACTTTAAGCAGAAATTACCGTTTCAATAATTATAAACATACGTGGTATGAAGGTGCCAAAGGCAACGAATATGGAGCTTACGAGCTGGAACCTTATCTGATGCTCGATCGTATCGGAGTGAAACGCAACGCGGTCGAGAAGAATCTGTTCGGCACAGGCACGCTGCTTTGGTATGAATATTTCCCGAAGGGTACAGAAAATGCAGCTAAAGGCAGTATCCCGCTCGTCTTGCTGCTTCACGGCAACACTAATGATCCACGTACGCAAGCTGAGACTTCCGGTTTTATCGAAGAGGCAGCGCGTGAGAATTTCGTAGTTGCCGAGCTCGAATGGCAGGGCGGCCGCTACACACCGATGGGAATCGACGGTATCGAACAGGTGGTTTATTACCTGCTCAAAACTTATCCGCAACTGGATGCTTCGCGCGTTTACACGGAAGGTCTTTCTGCCGGAAGCTTTACATCCAATACGTTGGGCGTTCGCAGATCGTATATCTTCGCTGCCATTGGCGGACATTCAGGTGGCGTTTTCCCTTCTGGCGTTGTTTTCGGAGCCGATTTCCCGACGCTGATGAACGATGCACTTCAGAAACGAGGCTTCGTCGATATGCCCTACCTTTCCATTTGTGGAACGGATGATCACGTTGTCATGTTCCCGAAAGATGGCAAATGGAAGAACAATTCACTCTTGTGTGCTTTGCAGATCTATCAGACAATGAATGGGATAGATGTTGTGGACGGTCTCGATTTCAGCAAAGATGCGACATTCGGAGTCCGTTTGGAAAACCGAGAAGTGATTCATACCAACAAAGGCATCGACATTGAATCCGGCACGCTTTCAAAAGACGGCGTTCCGCTTATCAAGCTTATGGCCGTTGATCATTATGGTCATTGGAACTTCAAACCTGCGGCTCATTACATGTATGAGTACTTTAAGCACTTCTCACGTAATCCGCAAACGAAGAAACTCATTTATCATCCGTAACTGAGACAAGGGAGGAATTTGCTTCCTCCCTTTCATAAATTTGTTTTATCCATAATCATTCATTACCTTTGCCTAGAGTAAAAAGTTTTAACCACGGTTAAAACTTTTTTCAACCATGGTTAAAACTTTTTTTGACTATTGATCCAATAATTTTTAACCATGGTCAAACATAATTCCATCTTTAGATGTTGCATATTAACATTGTTATTGTATCATTTTTAAAACGCTAAGATATGTCTATCAATTATGATCTGTACCAAAATCCGCCTCGCAACGGTAACGCAGACAAGGGACTTCACCCTCGTGCCGTCAATCATGGAACTATTTCGACAAAGGAACTTGCCGAGAGAATCAATAAGTCGTCATCCTTCACCCAAGGAGATGTTCTGGGACTTCTCAGCCTGCTGTCTGACGAGATTGTGAATGCTTTCAACGAGAGCAAAAGCATCAGCATAGATGGGCTCGGTATTTTCGCCGTCTCACTTCAATCCCGTCCGGTCAGCGAAGCAAAGGAAATTCACTCACAGTCCATTGAGGTGAAGAACATCACCTTCCGTGCCAGCAACCAGTTAAAGTCGCGCGTTTGCAAGTTGTCGATCGAACGCGACAAGAATCACAAATCGGGACGTCTTCTGAGTGACGAGGAGCGCCGAAGCAATATCCTTGCATTCCTCGAATCAGAGGAAACAATCAACCAGTCTCATGCAATGAATATGAACCATTGCTCGTTGGAGAAGGCTCGTAAGGACATTACGGAACTCATCGAGGAAGGAAAGGTTGTTGCCAATAATTTTGGAATGCGGACGGTTTATAAGCTGGTAAAATGATGAAGAAACATGATTTGTGTTGCGTAGGACACATTACGCTCGACAAAATCGTAACACCGAAGAGCTCCGTTTTCATGCCCGGCGGAACATCGTTTTACTTCTCTCGTGCCATCAGCTGCTTTGATGACATCGACTATACGCTGGTGACAGCGGTCGGAGCCACGGAGATGCAGTCCGTTGAGGATTTGCGCAAGCTGGGAATTGAGGTGAAGGTGATGCCGAGCAAACACTCTGTCTATTTTGAAAACAGTTACGGAGAGAATCCCGATGAAAGAAGTCAGCGCGTTCTTGCCAAGGCCGATCCGTTCACAATCGAAGCCTTGAAAGATACCGAGGCAGAAGTGTTCCATCTCGGCTCGTTGCTTGCCGATGATTTTCCCGCAGAAGTGGTCAAATATCTAGCAGGCAAAGGACTGGTTTCAGCCGATTCGCAAGGTTATCTTCGCGAAGTCCGCGATAAGAAAGTCTATGCCGTGGATTGGAGTGAGAAGAAAGAGGTGCTGAAATATATGCATTTCCTCAAGGCCAATGAGCATGAAATGGAAGTGCTCACCGGACATTCCGACACGAAAGGTGCGGCGCTGCAGCTGTATGATTGGGGCGTAAAAGAGGTGTTGTTGACCTTCGGAAGTCTTGGTTCCGTGATCTACGACGGATCTCAATTCTACCTCATTCCGGCTTATACGCCGAATAGTGTTGTGGATGCTACGGGTTGTGGCGACACATATATGACAGGATATCTCTATAAACGTTCAAGAGGAGCATCCATTGAGGAATCTGGGAAGTTTGCAGCGGCAATGAGCACGTTGAAAATAGAACATCACGGTGCTTTCAACGGAACGAAGGACGACATCCTGAAGGTGATGGCGAATGCTAAGACGACCTATCCGAAGATTTGAGCCGACTCTAAGATAAAAAAGAGACGGCAAGCAGGAATCTGTATTCCTTTACTTGTCGTCTCTTCTGTTTCTTCAGCAGACTTCGGGAGTCCGCTTTTTACCATCTTCCCATGCCTCGCGGAGAATAATAGTAATGGCGCGGAGCCGGAGAGAAAATGTGATGAGGAACCGGGATAAACAGCGGGCTAAAGAAATCATTACCCGTAAGCATGGCGCCTACTGTTGCGACTGTACCTACAGCGGTAGCAATTGCGGTCACTGTTTCTGCCGTCTTGATGGCGTCATCGCGACGATCGTAATATCCTTGGTTGTTCGCATATTCCTGATCATTGGAATATCCTTCGTTGTCATAGTATCTTTCTCTGTTGACAGGTCGATCCGTCATGACGCGAACGTTGTCGCCGGCATTGATCTGAACCGTATTTGCATCGCGGACAACAATGGTTTGAGCATTGCTTGCATCGATACGAACCACCTTTCCGGTATTTCCGTCGAAAACATATTCGTCAGAAACTCTTTGAGCAGAAGCTCCAACCGTGAAGGTCAGTAAAGCTATTATTGATAGAACGATTGCTTTCATGATGTTCTCCTTTCTTGTTTTTGTAATGATAAGACAATTCAAATCGCCAAAGGTTCAATCGTGATTGATTTTTTATCATTGATTAAAAGATGATGACAAAAATCAACGGGACACATAAGACAATGATGCTAAAAGAGTTGAGATGATTTCGCAATAAAAATAATAGATGTCAAGGGGAAAGTGAGTACCTTTGTAATATGATGACAGTTCTTGAGAAAGCATATACAATAGAGAAAAAGACAGCAGAAACGGATGGCCAGGCATTTGATATCCTGCTCAATCCGAAGCATCCGTTATACGATGGACATTTTCCCGGAATGCCTGTTACGCCAGGTGTTGTCGTGCTTTCTATTGTCAGAGATTGCGGATCGGAGATGCTCGGAAAGCACATCCGCTTTGCATCGATCGAGAACTGTAAGTTCCTTGCTGCGATTCGTCCTGACATCAATCCGCGTTTTTCTCTTCATATACAGATGAAAGCCGACAACCGACTTCTGGCGACGGCTGAATATGGTGGCGAGACATCTCTAAAACTGAAAGCGACATGGACAACGGAATAGCAGCGGACATCCATAATACGATGGTCGTGATCCCGACATACAACAATGGATCGACAATTGCAGCCGTCATTGCCAAGGTCTTGACGAACTATCCTCATCTGCTGGTCGTGGATGATGGATCTACGGACAATACCAGTGCTTTGCTGAATAGCGCCACCGAAATACGATCGGTCCGTTTTCCATTCAACCGGGGAAAAGGAGCTGCGATTCGCGAAGGATTGAAGGTGGCTTCCGAAATGGGCTTTCATTATGTCGTAACCATTGATGCCGATGGTCAGCATGATCCTAAAGATATCGACTCGTTGATGGCCGCTTCAGCCGAACATCCTGAGACGCTTATCGTCGGAGCGCGGAATCTGAATGCGACCAATATGCCGCAGGGCAATACTTTTGCCAATCGCTTTTCCAACTTCTGGTTCGTCATCGAGACAGGTCATAATATGGCTGACACGCAATCCGGCTTCCGTCTTTACCCTTTGGATAAGTTGCAAGGACTTCCTTTGCATACCAATCGTTATGAGACGGAACTCGAGATCCTTGTCAGAGCATCGTGGCGCGGTGTAAAGATTCTGAATGTTCCGATAACGGTTTATTACCCTCCTGCATCTGAACGAGTCAGTCATTTTCGTCCGATGCGTGATTTTACGAGAATCAGCATCCTCAACACGGTGCTTGTGCTTTATGCATTGCTCATCTATTGGCCGTGGCGCTTTGTGCATTCGTTGACAAAGGAAAACATCAAGCGCTTCATTGCCGATAACATCACGCATTCTCGGGAGTCGAATCTCAGGATCAGTTTGGCCGTGGCGTTCGGAGTGTTCATGGGCATTTTTCCCGTTTGGGGCTATCAGATGATCATAGCTGGTGTTGCAGCCCATTTCCTTGGATTGAACAAGGTGATCACGTTGGTCGCATCCAATATTAGTCTGCCGCCTGCTATTCCGTTCCTTCTGTTCGGCAGTTATGTCACGGGAGGTTGGTTGCTGCATCGTCCGTTATCACTTGCGTTTCACGATGTATCGTTCGCGACGGTCCGTGATTCACTGGCACAATATCTGCTTGGCAGTGTCGTTTTCGGTATCATATGCGGAGCTGTTGCAGGCTCGATTTGCCTGGCTGCATTGTCTCTGTTCCGTAAGAAGGAGGTTGTCCGCTCATGAGCAAGCTGTTTTTGCACATATATGATTATTTCGACAAACATCACATCGCATTATGGACGCTGATGATAGGCAGCTTTCTGCTGATGGTCGTATTTGCCGTGCAGGTGAAGTTTGAAGAGGATGTGACTCGTTTCTTCCCGAAGACGAAAGATTCAAAGACTACGGAGACGGTCTTCTCCAATCTCAAAATCAAAGACAAACTGTTGGTCATGGTGACCACTCGAGATACGACTGCCGAAGTCAATCCCGATTCTCTCATCGAAGCGGGTGATAAGTTGAAAGAGGAACTTTGGAAAGCCGAAGGCGGAAAAACCATCCTCAGCATCCTTTCAGGCAGTGACGCCGCCGATGTAAACGGAATGACGGACTTTATCTACGCCCATCTTCCTCTTTATCTCACGGAGGCAGATTACCAACGAATCGATACGCTGCTCACAGAAAAGGGAATGAGCGAACGGATGGAGAGCAATTATCTCAATTTGATTTCTCCGGCTGGCGGCAGTGTAAGCCGTTATATCTCGCGCGATCCGATGGGCATTGGAACGCCATTCTTGGCTCAGCTCTCTAAACTCGGACTGAGTTCCGGCTATACATTATATAATGGTCATCTTTTCTCCGAAAATATGAAGGCGCTGTTGCTCGTCATCACACCTCGCTATGGAACGGGAAGTACCGGAAAGAATGAGAAGCTTGTCTCATCGATAGAGAAGAACTTGAAGAACTGCATGGAGGAACATTCTTCCCTTCATGCCGTCTATTTCGGAGGACCTTCTGTGAGTGTCGGCAATGCACGTCAGATCAAGGCTGACACGATGCTCACCTTGTCCATTGCATTGTTGATTATCATCATCGCCATCTCTCTGTCATTCAAGAGTCATAAGGCAGTTCCGCTGATCCTGATTCCGGTCATCTACGGCGCAGCCTTTGCCTTGGCGCTGATCTATTTCATCAAAGGCTCTGTCTCGTCGATCGCTATCGGTGCAGGAGCCGCCGTGTTTGGTGTCGCGCTGAGCTATTCCATTCATGTGCTTTCCCATTTCAACCATGTCGGCGACATTCGGCAAACCATCAAAGATCTTGCTTATCCACTTACGGTGGGAAGCTTTACGACCGTCGGCGCCTTCTTCGGACTTGTTTTCACCACAAGCGGACTTCTCAGCGACTTCGGACTTTTCTCTTCTCTTGCATTGATTGGCACGACGCTTTATTGCCTCGTCTTCATGCCTCATCTTTTGCATAGAAAAGAGACCGGTGAAAGTGGTGGCCGTCTGCTCCATTTCATTGAACGCTTCAACGGCTATGCATTCGATCGCAACAAGCCCTTGATTGTGTCGCTTGTCATCATCTTCATTGTCTGCATCTTTCTTTCGGGGAAGGTGAAGTTCGATAGCAATATGATGAATCTCAACTACGAGACGCCTGAACTGAAGGCTGCGGAAGCGGAGATGAACCGTTTCTTCCCTTCTGACAAACGTTCTACGCCTTTTGTCTCTACAGGAGTTGACGAATCGGAAGCGCTGCAGAACTATCGCAATACCAACCGGGAACTGGAAAGACTGAAAAGCAAAGGTGCGGTCAAGGAATATGCTTCTGCCTCCTTCCTGCTCGTGCCCACCAACGAACAGCGATTGCGCATCGCCCGCTGGCAAACCTATTGGACGCCTGCTCGTATTCAGCGTGCAGAACGCCTGCTGTTTACCGAAGGATCGCGTTACTCTTTCCGTCCGGGATCGTTCGACGGATTCCATAAGATGGTTACGCGGAATTACGATGTCACCGATTTCAGTACGGATACGACTACATCCAAGCTGCTTTCCGATTGGGTGACGAAAGCCGGCGGACTCTGTATGTTCGTCACGCAGGTTCGAATGGACGAAAAAGATAAGCCTGCGGTGTACAAACAGATGGAGACCAAAGATGGACCTGTCATCTTCGACCGTGCCTTCTTTACCAATAAATGGGTGGCTGCCGTGAACAATGATTTCTATCTTATATTATATATCTCTTCACTGCTCGTCTTCTTTGCACTGCTTCTCTCGTATGGCCGTATGGAATTGACGTTGATGGTCTTTGCGCCCATGGCCGTAAGCTGGATTATCATCCTTGGGTTGATGGCGTTGTTCGGAATCGAGTTCAATATTGTTAATATCATTCTGGCTACCTTTATCTTCGGTTTGGGCGATGACTTCAGTATTTTTATCATGGATGGCCTTCAGCAAGAGTATCGAACGGGCAAGAAGATGCTGGCTTCTCATAAAACGGCTATCTTCTTTTCCTCATTCACTGCGGTCGTCGGACTTGGAGCATTGGTCTTTGCTCGTCATCCTGCGCTCCGTTCCATTTCGCTGCTCGCTATTCCCGGCATGATTTCCGTCGTATTGGTTGCCTATACGTTGCTGCCTGTGCTGTTCCGCTTCTTCATATCCGGACCAGCTGCGAAAGGAAGATATCCATATACGATGCGATCGCTGATCGATACGATTTGGTTCTATTCGTTATTCGCTACAGGTTGTGCTTTGATGCTTACCTATGTGACGATCTTGTTCCCATTGCCTTTGAAGAAAGAGAAGAAGAAGCAGTTGTTCGGAAAGGCAATGGCCCGTTTGTTCCGTTTCCTTCTCAATCACAATGGGAAGGCGCGCATTATTACAGATAATCTGGAACAGGAAGATTTCAAGAAGCCTTGCGTGATGGTGGCGAACCATCAGTCGTTCGTGGATATTGTCCTCATGTTGTCGTTGTCACCGAAGCTGGTGATGGTGACGAATGCGTGGGTTTGGAAATCTCCTATCTTTGGAAGGATTGTACGGTATGCCGACTTCCTTCCCACTTCGGAAGGCCACGATGCACTGATCGAACGGCTTCGTCCCAAAGTGGCAGAAGGTTATTCGGTGATTGTCTTTCCAGAAGGGACGCGTTCTGCAGACGGAACGATACGGCGGTTCCATAGAGGAGCCTTTTATATAGCGGAGAAACTTCATCTCGATATTCTTCCGATTGTCCTTTATGGCACGGGAATGGTTATCAACAAAAGACAACCGACCTATATCAGCAAAGGCATTCTTTGTAGAAAGATATTGAAACGAATCCCGATGGATTCCAATCTTACGGGACGTCAGCAGGCTCATGCAGTGGAGATGTTGGTGCGCAAAGTATATGATGAGATGTGTCAGACGTATGCTACAACGGAGAATCCTTGGTTTGCGCATCGGCTTTTGTCGAACTATATCTATAAAGGTCCGGTTGAGGAATGGTACACGCGCATCAAGACAAAGATGGAAGGGTACTATACCAATTTCCACAAACTGATTCCGCTTGAAGCACAGATCACAGATCTCGGTTGCGGAATGGGCGCGATGGATTTCATGCTGGCTCTGTTGTCGGGCAAACGTCGGATTCTCGGTATCGACTATGACGAGGAGAAGATTGCATTGGCTGCGCATAGCTATATTCGCAATGAACAACTTACATTCGTTTGTTCTGACGCGCTTTCTTCGGATTTGCCCCAAAGCGATGTCTTTATCATCAGCGATATGCTTCACTATCTTCCTTACGACAAGCAGGAGCAGCTTCTCGACAAGTGTCTGTCATTACTCAATGACAACGGAATGATTGTTGTCCGCGACAGTGATGCAGAAAAGATAAAGAACCAGCGTGTCACCAAACTGACGGAGATATGGTCCACGCAGATTATCGGATTCAACAAACGGACCAACGATCTCTGCTTTCCAAGTCTGAGCCTGTTCAATGCCTTTGCCATGAAGAATGGATTGAGATTGGAGACGCAGGCCAACGATGCTTACACATCCAATACGATTTATGTACTTCGTAAAGAAGGAGGTTGTCATGTTTGATGCATTGATCATAGGAAGCGGATTGGGCGGATTGACCGTTGCCGCTGCACTCTCCAAAGAGGGAATGAATGTCTGTGTCGTCGAGAAAGAGGCTAAGATAGGAGGCTGTCTTCGCTGCTACAGAAGAGAAGGAGTGGAGATTGACACAGGAATCCATTATGTCGGCAGTATGGATGATGGAGAAATCCTCAATCAGTATTTCCGTTATCTTGGAATCTTTGACAAACTCCGCATCCAACGCCTCGACGAAGAGGCTTTCGACGTCATACGTTTCCAAGGGACCGATTATCCTTTTGCCATGGGAGCGGAGCTTTTCACAGAACGGCTCTCGACCTATTTCCCGAATGAGAAGGAAGCGATCCGGCACTATGTGGATCTGTTGGAAAAGGTGGGACGAACGGTCGGCGTCGAGCAGCTCCAGCAGGGACGAATTTCATCGGGTGAAATGGACAGCTTCTATGAATCGGCTTGGGGAAAGATCTGTTCCGTTACGCACGACAAGAAACTGCAACAGGTCCTTGCGGGCAATGCTATTCTTTACGGCGGACATCCCGATCGTTCCAGTTTCTATCTGCATGCTATGGTCAATGATTCCTATCTTCACGGCGCTTATCGTTTCATCAACGGTAGCCAGCAATTGGCTGATGCGCTCGTCGAAGTCATCCAGTCCAATGGCGGTTTGATCAGAACCTCTTCACAAGTGGAAAAGTTGGAGGTGAAGGATGGCGTGATCGCATCCGTACGATTGAGTAATGGAGAGACGATTGCCGCCAAACGTGTGATTTCTTCCATTCATCCGAGTGTGCTCTTCGATATGATCGGTGAGACACCACTGTTACGAAAGGCCTTGCGGACGAGAATTGACAGTCTTAGTAATTCCTATGGATTATTCTCTGCAGTCTTCATTCAGAAGGAGAAGGACAGTGCTTATTTGAATCATAATATCATCCTCCATAAAGGCAATGATGTTTGGCATACGGCACTTTATCCGGATGATACATCTATCAATCAGTGCATGGTTTCCATGCAACCTCAGTCGGGGACGGAAGAACCGAATCATGTTATCTGCATGATTTCCCCGATGTATTTCTCTGAAGTGGAACGCTGGAAAGAGACATCCGTTGGAAAGCGGGGAGAACGTTATATGCAGTTCAAACAGGAGAAAGCTGACGAACTGAAGGGGTTTGTCGAAAGAGAATTTCCGGGATTGACACAGGGCGCTCGTCTGGTTGATTGCGCTTCGCCGCTGACCTATCGAGATTATACAGGAACGCCTGAAGGCGCGGCTTACGGCATTGTGAAAGATTATCACAATCCGCTGGTATCGATCATTCCGGTACAAACGCGCATCGACAATCTGTTCCTCGTCGGACAGAATGTGAATCTTCACGGCGCATTGGGCGTTACGTTGACTTCCATGCTTGCCTGCTCCGACATTCTCGGAAAAGAGTATCTGGCACATAAAATCAGTGAAGCATGAGGAAGGTGATCAAATATATAGTGTGGATAGTGGGCGGATTGTTCCTCCTTATTGTCGTCTCGCTTCTTGTGCTGTATCTGTCTGCGGATATGAAGCAGCCCAACATCGACAGAGCTTTACTTTCGAAAGGAACCGTTCAGCGTTCTGACAGTCTTTCCATTTTGGGCAATGATTGCCTGCGACAGGATGAAAGCGGACTTTGGGAACTGTATGTCCAAGGCGATGCGGCTGAACGCGGAGTTGCTTACGGTCGTTTGATGCAGCCGCTGATGAAATATCAGGAGAAGGTCTTTGTGGATCAGATTCATCAGATCGTTCCTTCGAATGGTTACCTGAAGTTTCTCAGGTTTTTCATCATCCTATTCAATCGGAATCTCGGAGCGAACGTACCTCAGGAATACCGGACGGAAATTGCCGGCATATCGGCTTCGTGCACGCATGAATATGATGCTATTGGAACGCCGTATGAACGTCAGCTTAATTATCATGCGGCTCATGATATAGGACATGCGATGCAGGATTATATGCTTGTTGGCTGTAGTTCGTTCGCTGTATGGAAAAGCGAGAGTGCGGATTCGTCGTTATTGATTGGTCGCAACTTTGATTTCTATGTCGGTGATGAGTTTGCTCGAAATAAGTTGGTCACCTTCTGTGCTCCGGACAAAGGATATAAGTTTGTCTCTGTAGGTTGGCCGGGAATGATCGGAGTATTGAGCGGAATGAATGAAAAAGGCTTGACCATCACGCTCAATGCGGCAAAGAGCTTCATGCCGCTTTCCTCTGCAACGCCCATTTCTATTCTTGCAAGGGAGATTCTGCAATATGCTTCGACAATCGATGAGGCGTATGCCATCGCGAAAAAGCGGAGGACTTTCGTCTCCGAGTCGTTGTTAATCGGTTCGGCGAAAGATAAACGGGCTGCAATCATTGAGAAATCACCGGAGAAAATAGCACTCTTCAAGCCGGATGGCGAACAGATCATCTGCACGAACCATTTCCAAAGCAGTGCTTTTGCTAAGGATAAACGCAACATCGAGAACATCGCAACCAGCGACAGTCCTTATCGTTGGCAGCGGATCAACGATCTGCTCAAGAGATCCGTGCCGTTGACGCCTTTGAAAGCAGCAGCCATCCTTAGAGATTATCGCGGAACGAAGGACCAGGAAATCGGATTGACCAAC
This sequence comes from uncultured Parabacteroides sp., assembly GCA_964542435.1. GTDB lineage: Bacteria > Bacteroidota > Bacteroidia > Bacteroidales > Tannerellaceae > CAZIVE01. The sequence goes on along the minus strand of CAZIVE010000010.1, from coordinate 8,631 downwards.
GAGAAGTCGATCAATCAGTTTATCTGCAACCACTCGGTTATTTTCCAGCCCGAGAAGCACATGATCTTCGTCTCCACTTCGCCTTGGCAGATCGGTAAATATGTGGCTTATAATCTCGACAGCGTCTTTGCGCATCCGCAAGCTCGCAAGATGACGGTGGACAAGCTTGCAATCCCGGCCGACACGATGCTGAACGGAACGACGTACCTTCGGTTGATGACCTACAAGCGACTTTCCGCTAAATGGAGGAAAGGTGATGTCCTGCCACAGGATTCGATTTCCTTGATGCTCGCGGCGAATCCGGAATATTACTTCGCTTGGGAACAGGCTGCGGATTGGTATTGGCAGCAGGGAAAGAGATCGACGGCTGTTGCCTTTATGAAGAAGGCCTTGCAGAAAGAGATTCCGCGTGCCGACATCAAAAAGAGAATGATCAAACAATTCAATACATACGACAAAACTTCTAAATAGTAATGTTAGACAAAACAAACAGTATTCAATTCGCTTCGCCTGCTGAGATCAAAGCGTACCAGGAGAAACGACTCATCACAGAAATGGAATATCTTGCCCATCGCTCTGTCTTTTACCAGCGGATGTTCCAGGAGAAAAAGATCGATTGGAGCAAAATAACCAAATTGGAGGATCTGAAGCGCATTCCTTTGACGACGAAAGAGGACTTGCAACGTCACAATGACGAATTCCTCTGTGTGCCGCGCGAAGAGATCATTGACTATGTCACAACTAGCGGAACTTTGGGCGACCCTGTTACATTCGCACTAACCGAAAGCGATCTGCAACGTCTCGCCTTTAACGAAGAACTCTCTTTTACCACGGCAGGATGTTCCGGTAAAGACATCATGCAACTCATGACGACTATCGACCGACGTTTTATGGCAGGTCTCGCTTATTACATGGGAGCTCGCAGGATGGGAGCCGGAGTTGTCCGCGTCGGAAATGGCATCCCGGAACTGCAATGGGACACGATCAATCGTATCCAGCCGACCTTCTGCATGGTCGTGCCTTCTTTCCTCATCAAACTGGTGGAATATGCAGAAGGCCACGATATCGATTACAACCATTGTTCTCTGGAACGTGCCGTTTGCATCGGCGAGGCTCTGCGCAACCCGGACTTTACGCTCAATACATTGGGCAATCGGATTCATGAGAAATGGAGTTCGCTCAAACTGCAATCTACTTATGCTTCTACTGAAATGCAGTCATCGTTCACAGAATGTGAGGCTTGCCAAGGTGGACATTTGCAGCCCGAACTGATCATTGTGGAGTTTCTCAATGACGAAGGTGAAGCGGTTGGCGAAGATGAACCGGGCGAAGTGACTATCACGACGTTGGGCGTTCGCGGCATGCCGCTGCTTCGTTTCCGGACAGGCGACATCGTTTATCATTATAATGAACCCTGCTCTTGCGGACGAAACACCACAAGACTCAGTTGCGTATTGGGACGGAAAGGACAGATGATCAAGTTCAAGGGAACGACGCTCTATCCGCCGGCACTTTATGACATTCTTGACAATATTCAGGGTGTGAAAAACTATGTTGTGGAGGTTTATACCAATTCCATCGGGACCGACGAAGTGATGATTCGTGTCGGCTGTGAGAATCCTTCGGAAAGTTTTGAGAAGCAGATCAAGGATCTGTTCCGTGCCAAAGTGCGCGTGGCGCCGTCTGTGGAGTTCTCGTCGCCTGAATACATTGCCAAGATTCAGATGCCACAAATGAGCCGTAAGGCAATTAAGTTCATCGATTTACGTTAATGATGTAAACGGTTTGAACCAATAGGATATAACGGATGTTGAACATAAAAAAGGAAATGAATCATGAAGAAGTTATTGTTATTTGCATTTCTGCTCATCGCGGGCATGACCTACGGACAAGACACGAAGGCACTATGGGAATTGGGGAAGATCACATTCTATGGAGTGGACTTTAACAAAGCGAAAGTGTTTGGCGCTACGGAAACACCGGCGGAGTTTGTCGGCGTTTATGGAGCAATCAACCAGCTGTTCATTGGCGAGGCTAAGAAATACGATCCCACCAAGGCGTTCGGTGTTTATGCTAATGTTTCCGTCGATGCTGTTGCAGAGCGCAACAATGCGGCCGACAAAGATCACATGATGACCGGAGAGAGTGCGTTCCTTCTTTCAAAAGGGGATGTTGAGAGCGAAGTCAGAGCTTTGAAGTCAGCAGTAAAGGAGAAAGAGGGTTACGGTGCCGTTCTAGTCGCCAATCTTCTGAACAAAGCCGCAAGCAAGGCGACGTATGATGTTGTCATTTTCGACATTGCCACCGGTCAGGTTCTGTGCGATCAGAAGGTCACACGTTCTGCTCAGGGTTTTGGACTCCGTAATTACTGGGCCGGTTCGGTTCACGATGCAATGGGTGCTATTAAAAAACTCAATCTCCGCGTTTTCGACAACAGCAAGGTGAAGAACTTGTAAGTGCTTCCTTACAGGAAATATTCGACGCGCCGGCTCAATCATCAGTCGGCGCGTTTCGTGTTTGTTTGAATCAGTCCTAAGAGAATTATGATCGCGGCAACAATGCAGCGGAGGTCAATCCATGGAAAAACATCGTAGCAACAATGCAGCAGAGGCCAATCCTTGAAGAAACATCGTGGCGACAATGCAGCGGAAGTCAATCCATGGAAAAACATCGCGGCAACAATGCAGCGGAGGTCAATTCATGAAGAAACATCGTGGCAACAATG
>CAZIVE010000010.1:0-5806 GCA_964542435.1 uncultured Parabacteroides sp. | reverse complement strand
ATGGTCGTTAAATGCTTCTCATGAGGCGATAGAGCCACTGTGTGGAAATGTGCTGCCAAAAGGAGATGTTCTCTTCGTCCATCAGAATGTCCGGACGGAATTCGTGTAGGATCAGCCAATCGGCCTGCTTTACCCAGTTGACGAACGTTGGGTTTGGCTCGTAATTCTTTGAAAGGTCGAGCAGACGATCCAGATCGAATCGATCGGAGATAGTGCCTGCACCTGTTTTCGCAGCATCATAGGCATTGCATTCCTGCTCGATATGCGTGGGCACCATCAAGACCGGTTTCCCCAAATACATGGCTTCACTGACCGATTCGAATCCGGCTGTAGTTGCAAAGGCCTTCGATGAGGCCATGGAGCGTATGAACAGTTTATCATTGAGTTGGTAAAACGATAGGTGTGCATCCACTTTTACTTCGGGCGTGACGTCCGATTTATCCCAGAAGATCTTCAGCTTCACTTGCGGATGTGAGCGATGCCACGAATAGATCTCTTCGCTGTAGCCGCTGTTCAGCATGTAGCCGTGAAGATAATCGCCTGTTTCAGGTTTTGTTTGAAGCACCTCTTCGCGCAGTAGCGGCGGCACGACGATGAGGCGCCGTGAATAAACATCTCTCATCTTATGTAGAGAAAGTGCCAGCCGCTTTGTGCATCTGATGGATGTCATCCAGGTGAAGAAGCAGAGTGAGAGCAAAGAGAGTTTGTTGACCTTCGGGAATTCGTAGTCGGGATGCAGAAAGAGATACTGATGAGCGATGCAAATCATCTGTGCTTTGGGTTTGCAGAAGAGGTAGGTCAGTCCAGTCAGAAGTTCGTAAAAATTGACAACGACGTCGGCCTCTGTTTCCTTGATCCGATGTTGTATCTGGTAGATGCTCTTGGCATATATCGGGAGGCGTAGCAGATTATAGAGAAGACTCTTTGTGAGATTCGCGCGTTTGTTGCGGGAAGAGGGAAGGAAGTTCGGACTGTCGAAGAGATAGAGAGGCGCTCCGATGTGATCCGTGAAGAATGCAGGCAATCGTCGTGACGGACTTTTTCCCACCATCACGCCGACAACTTCATCCCCTTGGTCTCGGAGTTTCTTGCTGAGTGAAAGGGCTTGCGTGAGATGTCCCCGTCCTTCGCCTTGGACAATGAATAAGATTTTCATACGATTTCGCTCAAAGGCTGTTGTATCTCTTGCCTATTCTCTATGGGATAATCTTCGGCTCGATAGGTCAGCACGCTCCATTCTCCCTGTTCATTCTCAGCGAGAGCCGTAAGACTCTCCACCCAATCGCCGGAGTTAAGATAATGGATGTTTCCATACCAGCGATCCGCAGCCTGATGGATGTGGCCGCAGATGATTCCGTCCACCTTCTTGGCAACAGCAAGCTTGGCCAGTTCCTCTTCGAAGCTTGAGATGTAGGAGACGGCACTTTTGACCTTTTGTTTGACTTGTTGCGAAAGAGAGTAATAGGGTTTGCCTTCAAGCGCTCTCCTGCGATTGTAGATCTTATTGAGCCAAAGCAGGAAACTATAGCCCACGTCGCCCAGCATGGCCAGCCAGCGCATGTGAGTCGTTACGGTGTCGAACACATCGCCGTGCGTCACCCAGTAACGTTTGCCGTGACTGGTGAGCAGGTAATCTTTCACGATGGAGATGTTGGAAAAGGTAAACGGAACGAGGCTGTCGAGGAAATCATCGTGGTTGCCTCTGACGTAGATAATCTCTGTCCCCTGTTTTTCCATCATCTTCATGAGCACCTTGAAGAAATCGGTGTGCTGTTGCTTCCAGCGATGACGGGATTTTCGAAGCTGCCATCCGTCGATGATATCTCCGTTTAGGATCAGACGTTCACAATTGACATGTTTTAGGAAATTGGTGACCTCTTCCGTCTTGGAATGTTCCGAACCCAGATGAATGTCGGATAAAACAACGGTGGAATAATACTTTCTTAATCTCATACCTTCTTTATAATGTGATGTAAAGGAACGATTCACTTATTGCAAGGTCGAGACAAGGGGATGAAGATTGTGATACATAAAAAAGAAGATGTGTCGGTCGGCACATCTTCTTCGATAGGATTGATTACGGGAAATCAGATATTATAATACTGTTCCCATCCTTTGCGTGGAGGTTCGCCTACAAGCATCTGATTGGCTTCGGGATCGTTGGTGATTTCCTGCAGATCGCGGTCGAACACCAATTTGCGGTTGAGGCGCTGGCTCAATACGCCGAGGCAGAATACTTGACTCAACGGACCGGAAATGCTGAATGGCGAACGTGTCTTTTCTTGTCCCATACATGCCTTCAGGAAGTTGGCGAAATGGTTGGACGGACTCTTCGGTACTTCCGGAAGCTTCGACTCCATCTCCTTGGCTTTCTCTTCTGGAATGATGCTCAATGTGCTGCCGTGCGAGCCACCTTTGAAGGTAAGAGTCTTGGTGTAGATCTCTTTGCCCGGGTTCAGTTTGGTCGGCTGGATCTTGCCACCGGCAACTGTCGGGATGTTCGGATCCAGTTCTGACACGCCATAACCTTCGGGAACGGCCGGAATGTTATCCAGACCGTCGTACCAGGTAATATCAACAGGTGGCATGTCACCACGTGCCGGGAACTTGAACAGCAAGGTCGATGACATCGGATAGAAGAAGGGATTGTGGCCCTTCAGATAGAGCGGAATGATGTCTGAGGGAAGTCCCAGGTCGAGGAACTGATGGATCGTATCGAGAATATGTGCGCCCCAGTCGCCAAGAACGCCCATGCCGAAATCATACCAGCAGCGCCATTGTCCGAGATGATAATCGTGGTTGTATGCATGGAACGGACGAACGCCGAGCCAGGTGTCCCAATCCATTGTCTCTGGAACCGGTTCGCCCATCGGCATGTGTTTCATGTTCGGATTCCATCCGTGCCAGCGACGGACGTTGTTCATGTGAGCCGTGACAGCTGTCACATCCTTGATGATGCCGGCATCCTTCCAAGCTTTGAACTGGAAGTAGTTGGCATCGGAATGTCCTTGATTACCCATCTGTGTGACGACGCCGTATTTCTTCTCTGCGTACATCATCAGCTGAATCTCGCGGAAGGTGCGAGCTAATGGTTTCTCGACATAGACATGTTTACCGGCGGCCATGACTTCTATAGCAACAGGAAAATGCGAATGGTCGGGAACGGCAGCCGTGCAGGCGTCGATCTTGCTACCCATCTTATCGAGCATTACTCTGAAGTCCTGGAAACGCGGTGCATTAGGGAACATCTTCATGATCTCCTGCGTATGTGCGGCGCCCATGTCCACGTCGCAAAGGGCAACGATGTTGCAGAGTCCGGTGTTGTAAAGTTCCTTGGCAATCTCGTTGCCGCGGTTGCCGATTCCGATGAGGGCCAGGTTGACGCGGTCGCTGGGAGCAGCGAAGGGATGTGTCGGAACGGTAAGTGCTTTGGCAGGCGTCCAGAATGAGGGAACGGCAGCCGTTGCGGTTAGTGCCAATGCCTGTTTTAGGAAGAGGCGTCGTGAAATATCATTATCTTTCATATTCTTTAGATATAGTTTGTGATAGACTACTTATTATTGGGTGCAAACAATTTCAGTTTGGCAGTCATATCGTTAAACATGAGCCGCGTGTCAATCTGATTGAAGATGCGGATGGTGCGTCCTTTCGGATTATATCTGTAGGAACCGTCTTTCCAAATGAGCGGAGCCGCATGAATCACTGATCCGCTTGAGGCCGGATCAGCCTCGAAGCCAGTCTGAAGTGCTGTGAGCAAAGTCAACGGACTATCGCCGAGAACGTACAATTCGCCCATTCCCATACCATAACTGCCCAACTTCGAGATCATCTCTTCGATGGTCTTGCTGAGATAGGCTCCGATCTTGCCCATCGGCTTCACGTCGTTCTCCATCTCTGCCATGCTGAAGCAGCACTGTCGGTAAGCGTTACGTGGAATCTGCCACAAAGGAATGTCAGAGAGGTTGAATATTGTCTGAGCTGCAGGTATGCAGATATTGAGATTGTATTCAGGAATCGTATAACCTGGAGGTGGAAGGATGTTATCATATTCCTGTCCGCCAATCCACACCAGTGTGATGTGTTTGGCAATCTCAGGCTGCATGAGCCATGCACTGGCAATATTGGTCAGTCCGGCGCCGCAGAGAATATACAGCGGAAGCTTCGTGTCGGTTCGCATTGCCTCCTTGATGATGAAGCGTGCTCCTTCGGAATCTTTGGCTACGGTCATCGTATCCATTCCCTCGTTCGATCCTTCGAAAACGGGCACTTTTCCCGTAAGTCCCATCATATTGATGATCTCACGAGCCTTGGCTGCAGCCGAGGTGGCTGTCTTCGTGGATCCGTCGAACCCGCGTCCGTTAAGATGTGAACCGATAACGCCGCAGACCTGGGTTGATGGCGACAGCAGCTGATGAACCAGCTGAAACTGTCCGTCGGGATCGCCGCTGAGGTCGTTGTCGATGATGACGCGCATGCGGGGCGTGACATAATTCTCGGTAGCGATCAGATGAGACTGTGCGTTCGAAAGAAGAGGCGCAATCAGAAAAAGGACAAAAAGGAAACGAAGTGGATGTTTCATCTTGTATATATAGATTTAATCGTGGTAAAGGTAAAGAATTTTTTATTCATCTTTTTATCACAATGTCGTATATTTGCACATCTGCTTGCAATTGCACCACAATCTGAAGAGAATGGCCTTGCCGCAGATACATATTTCATTAAAACGATATACTTATGAAACATCTAACACTTCTCGTTACGCTGCTGTCTGCTTTTGCCCTGCAGAGCGCAACAGCAAGCATCACCGTAAAAATCAACAATGGTCCGGCCATTACTGCCGACAATCTCGGAGAAGCTATCAATAAAGCTGTACAGACCAAGGATATTGCCAATAAGAATGCAGTTAGCACGCTGCAGATTACTTCTGGAACACTGACTGGCACCAGCAAAGGACTTCCCGACGGATGGTTTGAAGCAACCGGTGACTGGGCTTCCATCCGTTCGTTGAAAGCACTCGAATCGCTCTCGATTGACGGCAGTGTCACGATGGACAGCATTCCCGGATATATGTTCGCAGCCAGTAAAAATCCCGTTTACAACAGTCAGCTCAAGAGTCTTTCTGTGTCGGCAGCAACGAGAATAGGCGAGGGCGCATTCAATCATGGACAACTGAATGAGATGACGCTTTCCGTCGTTCCTCCTACAGTTGGAAAGAAAGCTTTTGCAGGATGTCCTTCCGATCGCACCTTGACTTTGGTGGATCGCGACGGGATGAAACTCGTGGGTAGTGCTTTAGCAGATGCAGTCGCCAAGTACAGTGCCGTGGATGATGGCAACACCAATGATAATCTTTGGTACGGCTGGAAACTTCCAAAAGTTGAGAAAGCAGCTCAAGCTGTCGCATCTACGTTGAAAGCTTGGTTAGGTTCTGAAGGACAGGTTCACATTTCCACCACAGTAGCCGAACCGGTTTACATCTCGACCATCTCTGGTGCTTTGCAACAGTTGCCTGCTCTTGTCGGTGAACGCACCGTCACGCTGCCCAGCGGCAATTACATCATCCGCAGCGGTCAGAACACGGCCAAAATTCAGGTAAAGTAAGATAACCATTATATAAAGGTAAAAGAGGCAGGCGATGAACCTGCCTCTTTTTGTAATATATCGAAGCTGATGGGTCGCCGCTGCGCGGTTCCATGTTCTTTTCCTAAGTTTCGTTCGTAGGCCTTCGCGAGGTGCTCCAAGCGTATAGGCGTCTCATCTGACATCTTGGCAGCGGATGTAAAACACATAAAACAGCTATTGTACA
>CAZIVE010000009.1:38237-46053 GCA_964542435.1 uncultured Parabacteroides sp. | reverse complement strand
GCCTGTTCCTTGATTAACACGATCCGATACGACTACCTTCTACTATTACCAAATAAAAGAAGCGAATCACGAGCTGCTGCTGGCACTGTCCACGCCTCAGGAATGAACTTCCACTGGTTTAGTGGATGAGGAGAAACCGTACCGAGTTTTTGGATGTAATCAATCATATAATAACGGATATCATACTGAGAAGTGGTCAAGACACGATTCGGTAAATCCTCTTGCGAAATACCGGCTCCTTTGGTCAACAATTCGCCACCGCCATTACCGCGATAGGAATTGAGCGCACACTTAAATTCTTTGTCCATATCGAAAGGCGTACCATCTGCCATGCTGATGATCGTAATTTTTTCGCCCGTAGGTTTGGTCACGTCAACGGTATAAATGATGCCGGAAGCAGAATCAAAATTAAAGCTGGAATTGACGAACCTAGGAGCTTTCCCATCCTTGCTTTCCTTAAGTAAGAGAAGATGATCATCAGGTGAAGTCATACGATTTGTCCAGTCTTCATAAGATTTCTCCAGATAATTCTTAATTTCCCTTCCCGTCAAACGCATCGTGTAAAGACCATTTTCGTAACGATACAGATTGAACATATCACCTACGGTCACGTCTCCCTTTTTAATAGAAGCATTAAAAGACAAAGGTGCGACGAAGGAGATCTGCGCTCCGGTACTTTTCAACTGGAACTCATGGATAAAATCGATGAATGAAGAAGGACCAAAATAGGCCGCAGATAAAGAGATATCCTCAGTAAATACGCCGATCTTACGAGAGACATATTCTTTCAAGGTTTCAAACTGGGAATTGAAAAGGCTCATGAATTGAGGATCTGCCTGATAAGAGGCAAGCTCTTTCAACGAACCGACCACTTTTTTATCCACAACCTTCCCCTGTTTCAAGGTGACAGTCACGTCAACACTGGAAACAAATTTCGCATTGTTTCCGGGATCAATCACCAATACGGAATCACCCTTGACATTACAAACCTTCTTATTGCTCAGTTCATGATCGTGTCCGGCAAGAATCATATCAAAACCAGGAACATTCTGAGCCACTACAGTTGAAACGTCCTCTTTATATTTATCAGACAACATATAAGTATGGGTTCCGGAATGGAACAGACCGATAACAATATCCGGTTTTTCCTTTGCCTGAATCACTTTCATCCATTTACGAGCCACTGTCTCGATATCCAAGAAACGAAGACCTCTCCAAAGATTGGGCGCAAGCCAAACAGGAATACCTGGAGTAATCTCTCCCATAACGACAACCTTGACGCCTTCACGGTTAAACACAGCATAAGGAGGCAAAAACGTACTATTATCGCTTACCTTTATAATATTAGCACCAAGAATGGGGAAATGACACTCTCGAATCCATCGATTGAACACATCATTGCCCGTTTCCACATCATGATTTCCCATATTTCCTGCATCGTACTTCATATAATTCAGAATGGCAGAAGCAAGATGCACAGAGGTCGTATCTATATAATTATAATAATAGGAAGAGGGTTGACCTTGAAGAATGTCGCCGTTGTCAAAAAGCAAGAGGTTTTTACCATAAATCTTGCGTTGCTCATTGACATAGGAACTAACCAATGCCAATCCGCCTTTCGAAACCGACTTTGTTGCAAAGTTATAGGGGAAATAACAGCCATGCACATCACTCGTTTCGATAATCTGCAAATGCACAACCTTCGTACGCGCAGCTGCAGGTGATACGAGCAACAGGAACAGGAGTAACAGCCCTGTAAATCTTTTTATCATAAAACCTTTCCTATACATATTATAATAACTCTAAACTTATTCAACGGATAATGTCTGGCTACCGCCCTTCAACGGATACTCTTTTCCGTTCCAAACAAACGTTCCTGTTAAGGACTCTGGAAGATCAATCATTGCATTGAGCTTCCCCTTCTTGTCAATCTTATAAGAAACAGAAATAAATCCAGCCGGATGCGGGATCTTCCCGGAAGCTTCTTTCAATCCACAGAGTGAAGGAGCGATGCGAACCTTGGCAAAGCCGGGAGCATCTGTATCTATTCCAAGAAGAATACGATAAAGCTCGATGTTCGGGCTGGCACTCCAAGCGTGACAATCAGAACGGGAAGGTTCTGGCTGTTCTGCAAAAGTTGTCAAACCCAATGCCAACTGATCGCGCCAGATCTGCATATTGTCGAGAAGTTTGTTCCCAAGACCTGCTGTTTTGAGCGCCTGATTAACATAATAGGTAAAATAGATGGTAGCCTGGATCAACGTAGAATCAGACAAAGTTTTCAGCATGACGGATTTTGCTTCGTCGCCCTTCACAATGCCTGTCAGCACGGCCAACGAGTTGACATGCTGTGAAAATGTCTTATGACTATACGTATCGGCAAACAATCCCTTTTGCTCATCCCAATAACGAGGCCGTATGTTCTGACGGATCTTCTCCGATAGTTCGCGATAATGATCTGCCAAAGGAGCAAAGCCAAAGGCCTTTTCCATCTCGGCAGCCTGATCGAGTGTATAGAGGAATATCAAATCCTGATAAGCGGAACGTCCATCGGATTCACGGACAGGTTGACCACCTGAAAAGCCTTTTGACCAATCAGCAAAGAACCAGTTCGGAATATAGGCCAGACTGTAATCCGGTTTCAGATAGCTTTCATACCATGAGATCACCTGACGGAACTGCGGCAGAAGCGTCTTCAGATAATTCACATCGCCACGATACATCCAATAATCGTAACCACTCTCTATCCAAGAAAGAGCATACGAAGAAATAAATTGATGCGTGCTGGTTGGATAACGACTCTGCGTGATTCCGTCAGCGATCATCGACTGACGGCCATGCTCCAGGCAATTCTTCACCATAATCGTGTCTTTCGAGTTGTACATTGTGATCATCTGTTGGATACGTGCATCTCCGAAATACTGCAACTGTTCATAATAGGGACAGTCCATATAGGTTTCATGCAGGCAGAGACGAGCGGTACGCCATCCCACTTCGAGCATTTTGCTCAGTTCGTCATGTCCGGGTGCATTGAAAGAGGCAACGTTCACATAAGGATACGCCGTAAACGTTCCGTAAATATCATCGATAACCAAAGGTTCATTAGCCGTCTTGATCTCCAGATCCACGTAGCGCCATGTGCGCCACCACAAAGAAGTAAAGTTTCTACCTTCACCGCCATCCGCAATCAGTTTGTCGGCATAACCACAGAAGACCTTGCCCTCAATTTCATTTCTGTTTCCTTTTCCAAAAGGATTGCCTTTCGCGTCTTTTGTATAAAGAGCTTCAGCATAAGATATCTCGACTTCTGCAGCTTTTCCTTTACTGAAAAGAAGCGTAAAATAGCCTGTTGTGAGACGTTTGTTGTCCAAAATCAATTTAACAGATGTGTTTGCAGGAATGGTAATTGCCGTCTTTTGAGCTGGGAACTCCTTAGGACATTTGAGACCTTCTGAAAGACGTACTTCAGAAAGACGTTCCACGGACGATTCCATTTGAGGTAACGGTGAAGGAACAAGCAAACGACCGGGATAATCCTGAGAACCTTTCATGGCGCCCTGCATTCCGGCAGAAGCTTTCAGCCAGGAAGAATCATCGAAGTCAGGCTTTTCCCAACCCCAAGGATATTGAGCGGCATCAATACGTTCGCAAGGACCGACAGCATAATAACCTAATACTTTTCCTGAAGACCAGACGCTGTAGGCATTATCGCGAATACAAAGCCAAGAGCCATTCGTGTTTACAACCTTCTCGGCATCAGTATTTCCCTGAAGCAGGAAGCCGGTCTCATTAAAGCTCATCTGAGCCACAGGCTTTTTTTCCGCATAATTCCATACAACGGAAGCCAGCACATTCTTTCCACTTTTGAGATAGGGAGCAATATCCACCGTCTCAAAGTTCCAATTGAACACGTCGCAACGTGCGGGTCCTTCAGAAACCTTCTGCCCGTTCACAAACAACTTATAACGGTTATCAGCCGTGACATGGATGATGAAATGTTCGGGGACGGCACTCAAATCGAAAGATTTACGGAAATGATAGACACCGTAAACATTCAAAGGTTCTCCGGGAACAGAGATCCACAACGCTCTCCATCTACCGCTGAATAGGGTAGGATTGATATCTTTCTGGTGATAACCCGTGAGACGGATCTGCGCGTTCGTCGTCATCAAGAGCGATGATACGAGCAACAGAAACAGGAAAGAAATTGACTTTTTCAACATATTAGATTTAATAAGAATTGAGACAAAGAGATGGAGCAGACCGCAGTCTGCACCATCTTATTTATCGTAAGGATCAGCGTTGGTTGGCAACGTCGAATCCTGCCTTGAGTGCTTTCAGGTTCATATTGACGATTTCTTCCCCTTTGCGGGCAAAGATCTGTCGAATGCCATCAGCAATTTTGTCATAATCGATTCCGAGGAATGGCGAAGCGGCTCCCAGCATGACGATGTTCGAAGCACGTACATTGCCAGCCTCTTTAGCCAACGTCTCGACATCCAGCACCACTTTGTGAGGCAGTTTGTCCAATTCAGCCATGACCTTATCCACCTCCGGATAATTAGGGATATTGATGAAAGGCTGGGAATTGGTAACAACCCAACCCTCCTTGTTCAAATAAGGGAGATAACGAAGACTCTCCATCGGTTCGAGCGAAATGATCAAATCAGCTTCACCTTTTGGGATCAGATCCGAAGCGATAGGTTTATCACTCAGACGAAGATTGGACTGTACATCACCACCTCTCTGGCTCATTCCGTGGACTTCGGCCTGCTTCATATACAAACCCTCTTTGAGGGCTGCTTCTCCGATGACGGCGGCAATCGAAAGGATGCCTTGTCCGCCCACACCTGATAATATGATATCTGTTTTCATTATTTAGCTGCTTTTTTCTTTCTTGCTAATGTTTGGATACACTCACGACGCGGAATTAACACCGAAATACCCTTATACTCGATCTCTTCACGGATGATCTGTTTCATCTCCTCGTAGTTCTTCTTGAGAGGAATCATGACGCGGATATGTTCCGGAGCGACTCCGATTCCAGCGCAGATGGATTCAAGACGTCCTGTACCTGCGGAATCCTGACCGCCGGTCATCGCTGTCGTTTCATTATCTGAGATAACAATAGTCATGTTGGTATTCTCATTCACGCAGTCCAAAAGGCCAGTCATGCCGGAATGAGTGAAGGTTGAATCTCCAATGACGGAGATAACAGGATAAACACCGGCATCCGAAGCACCTTTGGCCATTGTTATGGAAGCGCCCATGTCGATACAGGAATCAATGGCCTTGAACGGAGGAAGTGCTCCCAACGTATAGCAACCGATATCACCGAATACCTTTGCCTCAGGGAAGTCAGCTACGACCTCATTCAAAGCCGTGTACATATCACGATGACCGCAGCCCTGACACAAAGCAGGCGGACGCTGTTCTACCACTTCGGGTAACGGGAAATAAGAATGAATCTCTTTGCCGAGCGCTTTGGCTACAGCATCAGGTGTTAACTCGCCGTCACGCTGGAATGTCCCGTCAAGGCGTCCATGAACTGTCAGGCCTTTGCTTAGAAGTCCCTTCAATTGAGCTTCCACTACCGGATATCCCTCTTCGATGACCATAATTTTCTTACACTCGTCAACAAGTTTGGCAATCTTTTTCAGTGGCAACGGATATTGTGTAATCTTCAAAACCGGATGTTCGAAACCCTTCTTGCAATTTTCTGAAAGATAGTTGAACGCGATTCCCGTAGTGATGATACCAAGAGACTTGTCCGGTCCATCAAAATACACATTGTATTGGGAATCCTCAGAAGCAGCTTCCATGACAGGTTGAGCTTCGATCAGCTTCTTATAACGCTTGCGGGCCAGAGCAGGAAGAAGGATGTAACGCTGACGACCATCTTCTGGACAATGCATCTCTTTAGGAGCTTGAGCCGCTTTAGTCTCAACGCCGGCACGAGAGTGAGCCATACGCGTTGTGATACGAAGGAGAATCGGATAGCCCAATTTCTCAGACAGTTCAAATCCGCTGTAAACCATATCGTAAGCCTCTTGCTGGCTTGAAGGTTCCAACATCGGAATCATGGCAAAATTGCCGTACATTCTATTATCTTGTTCGTTTTGGGAAGAATGCATTGATGGGTCATCAGCAGATACGATAATCATACCTCCGTTGATTCCACTCATCGCTGCGTTCATAAAACAGTCTGCTGCGACGTTTAATCCTACGTGTTTCATACAACACAAGGAACGTTTTCCTGCATAACTCATACCCAAAGCCGCTTCCATAGCGGTCTTTTCATTTGCGCTCCAACGGCAGTGAGTGCCACGCTCCTTCGCAACGGCAGAACCCTGAATATACTCAGTAATTTCCGTGGAAGGTGTTCCCGGATATGCATAAACACCGGAAATCCCAGCATCTATGGCAGCCTGCGCAACAGCCTCATCACCTAAAAACAGATGTTTTTCCATGTATCAATTGATTTATTGTAATTATTCCTATTTTTCTTTTCCTTTGCCAAAGGTAATCATAATACTGTAAACGAACAACTTCTAACGAATATTCCTGGCATCGAGCGCCGCTCTGTAACGATTGGCATTGCGTACGTGCTCGTTCAAAGTCGCCGCATAATTGTGTCGTCCCGAGAAATCTTCCTTAGCACACATATATATATAGTTGTGATGCGTATAATTCAATACGGCTTCCATTCCTTGGATCGACGGTACGCGAAGCGGTCCTGGCGGAAGTCCTACATATTTATAGGTGTTATAAGGTGAATCGACCGAGAGATGTTCGAAGAGAATGCGATGGAGAGAGAAATCTCCTACGGCAAATTTGACCGTCGGGTCAGACTGCAACGGCATTCCAATATGAAGACGATTGATATAAACGCCTGCCACCAGTGGATATTCATCCTTGGACGCCGTCTCTTCCTCCACGATGGAAGCCAGCGTGGCAACCTCAACAGGTGACAGCCCAATCTGCTGAGCCTGTGCCTTGCGTTTGTCATTCCAGAAATTATCATATTCGTGCTTCATGCGCTTCATCAGCTTATCCGGAGAGATATTCCAATAGATGTCATACGTGTTCGGGATAAACATGGCGATGACCGTCTCGGGCTTGAAGCCGAGCGAGTCACAATAGAGCGTGTCATTGAGCCGTTTGAGAATTTCATCTTTGCTACACATCAGCTGTTGGCTGAGACGTTCTGCCAAATCTGTCTTAAAACGTATATTATTAAAGGTAAGATGAACCGGCTCCTGATTGCCGTTGCGCAGATTTCTCAATAAAGTCAGATTACCCATTCCTTTACGGACAATGTATCTACCTGCTTTCATCTTCCCGGGATAGCGAAATGCCGAAGCAAGGAATCTGAATGTCGCCATATTGCGGCAATGTGCAGAATCCTGTATCTGTTCACATAAATTCTTATAACTATGTCGATTGTCCACATAAACATAGACGTATCGCTTGACGCCGAAATTGGGAGCAAGTGCAAGAAAATAAATAAACAACAACGCTATAACAGCTAACGCTGCAACCGTTAAACCAATCTTCCTGGTTTTACTCAACTGCTTTTTCATTCCTGATTATAATTAGAACCAAAACAGAGCACAAAAGTAGCCTATTTTTTGGAAAAAATGATTTCGCTTATTGTAATATCAAAATAAAGATTCTATCTTTGCAGCGCAAATTTGGAAGAAGCACAGAACAAATGGAAGTTTGGGTGAGTGGCTGAAACCAGCAGTTTGCTAAACTGCCGTACGCGTTAGTGTACCGCGAGTTCGAATCTCGCAGCTTCCGCAAAAGAGCATTG
>CAZIVE010000009.1:25572-38137 GCA_964542435.1 uncultured Parabacteroides sp. | reverse complement strand
CCTTCGCTATACAGCGAAGGCATCAAAAAAGATTTTGAACCGCTTTCGGATTTTTCTATTTTACCTCGTCAGGCCACGGAGACGGTTTTCCGGTAGCAATGAACGAAGGTCGTTGCGCTTGGCTCGATCTGAGGAAACGGCCCAAACGACTTGACAAATCCTTCACGATAGCAGGTTTTTCGAACGAAAGATCTTTCGCTTCGCCAATATCTTCAGGAATATTGAAAAGTTCCTTTTTACCGGTTTCGTAATAGTAGATTAATTTGTAATCTCCGCGGCGAATGGTGCAGGTCGGTCCGATTCCAGGGCCTGTTGCGTCCCAAAGATTCGGACAGTTCCAATAGAGATCACGTCCTTTGGATGGATCTGCTGTACCGAGAAGCAAAGGAACGAAGCTCACTCCGTCGATCTTCTGAACAGTTTGGTACTTGTTGATGCCAGCCATTTCAAGAATGGAAGGAAAGAAATCCTCGATAAGCAAATATTTATCGCATTTTGTTTCAGGCTTGACAACGCCTGGCCAACTAACGATCATTGGTTCGCGAACGCCACCTTCGTAAGCAGATCCTTTACCGCTTCGCAACGGAGCATTCTGAGTATGCGGTACTCCGTCACGCCATTGCGGAGCTGCTGCCAATCCGCCGTTATCGGACATGAATATGATAATGGTATTATCGGTAAGATGATATTTGTCAAGATAATCCATCAGATCACCAAGACTCTTGTCCATTCCCTCGATCAATGCAGCGTAAGCAGCCTCCTTCGGAGAAAGTCCGCGAGCAATATATTGACCGTAATACCGCGTATCCTTGTCGATAGGAACATGAATGGCATAATGAGCCATATAAAGGAAGAAAGGTTGATCATACTGACGCGCCTTGTCAAGAGCCTTCATGGCTTCCAATGTAAGAGCTTCACTCAGGAAAACATCTTTGCCCCAATACTTTTCCAATCCAGGAATGGCGAACAGAGAGCTCGGCTTTCCGTCTGTCCGATTTCCGAAGTTGTCTGTACCAAGATAACTGGCCGGTCCGCCCGCAGCATGTCCGGCAATATTCACCTCGAATCCCAGATGATAAGGACTTTCTCCCGGAGTGTCAATAGCTCCGAAATGGGCCTTGCCACAATGAATCGTATGATAACCGTTATCCTTCAGAATCTGGAACAACGATGTGGCTTGCGTCGTATAAGGAACGCCCGGAACTTGACAGACGCCGTTCACATTCCAATCCGGCAACTTGATCACGTCACTCTCTGCATCTGTCTTCTTGTTCTTCTCCAGCGTCCAATTGGTGACACGATGCCGCGCGGCATTCATTCCGGTAATCAGACTGCAACGGCTGGGCGAGCTGATACTCGAAGCATAGGCCTGCGTAAACATCATGCCTCGGCGGGCGAGACGTTCCATGTTGGGCGTATGGAACTCACGGTTGTATGCAGTCTTCTCTTTCCAGAAAGGAAGCGATGTATCTTGCCAGCCCATATCATCAACCATAAAAAGGACGATATTGGGACGTGTTCGGTTGGCTGCTTCCATTTGAAACGAAGGACAAAGAACCGGCAACAGTAATGTGGATAAGAGGATATGTTTTTTCATGACAGATTACATTTGTAAAAGATCTTCTTTTGCAAATGTATAAAAGAAAGGGCAACGGGCACAAAATAAGGAAGAATAAAAACAGGCCGGCTCGTGAGCATGACGAAACCGGCCTTATAAAAGATATGGGGGAACGCAGACTATTTCTCGATCCGGATGCGGGCATCCACAGCAAAGATGCCACGATCGCATGAAATAAGCGGATTGATATCCATCTCCTTGATTTCCGTAGCAAAACGAAGTAACGTGGAGAGACGGACAATGATATCAGCGTAGAGCTGCTCGTCAACGCCCTTCTGCCCGCGCGTACCTTTAATGATAGGATAACCGCGAAGCGAATGAATCATAGAGAATGTCTCTTCGTAAGACAATGGAGCCAGACCATAAGAGACGTCTTTCAAGACCTCTACGAATATACCGCCGAGACCGCAGAGCACGATGTGCCCGAAACGGTTTTCATATTTTGCGCCAAGGAACAGTTCCGTACCTTTCAACATCGGCTGAACCATGACAGCTTTAGCGTCCGGCAGTTTCATCATACGGTCAAACTCTATCATCAGGTGTTCTTCGCTCTGAACATTCAGAGTGACACCGCCTATATCAGTCTTGTGAACAGGGCCGACGACCTTGACAACAACCGGATATTGTACCCGCTTTGCAAAAGCGGCAAGTTCTTTCTTGTTTGTTGACGTGATCTCATCCACAACAGGGATGTTGGCAGCTTGCAGAAGTACGCGTACATCTTCAGGAGAAAGGTAACCGCTGGACGGAAGACGGTCGATAATGCGGCGAACCTCCGGGACGTCCACACCGTAAAGCTGAATATCCGTGCTCATCGGTTTCGGCGTATTGATGACACGTGACAGGGCCGTTCCCAGAATTACCTCGTCAGAGAAGTTGACATGACCTTTCTTGATGAATGCCGTCACCTCCGGACTTGCAGTGACGATGCTTGGAAGGATCGGGAAGATAGGTTTCTTGCATTCTTCCATCTTCTTGTGAAGCACCTCGTAAGCCTCATATACTTTAACCAGACTTGTGCTGCCGAATATGACGATGATGAAATCGATATTATCAAAACGATTCTCGCAGTAATCGATAGCCGTTGCCAGATTCTCTGGCGTTCCTGTTCCAATGATATCAATCGGATTACCTACGGCCGCACCCGGGAGAAGCTTGGACTTCAGCTCTTCGGCGATAGGTCCATTCAGATCGGGCACATTCAGATGGCCTTTGGACAGTGCATCAGCTAACATGACGGCCGGGCCACCTGCGTGAGTCACAATAGCGACATTTTTGCCTTTCACCTCTTTGTGGGTAAAAATACAAGCCACGGTCGTCAGCTCTTCACGACTGAAACAGCGGACGATGCCTGCCTTACGGAACAATGCCTCAACAGCAGAATCACTGCTGGCAATCGCTCCGGTATGAGAAGATGCCGCACGCTTCCCACTGTCGCTGCTGCCTGACTTAATGGCGCAGATCTTACATCCTTTTCTGATGAGGGAGGCAGCATGGAACAACAACTTATCCGGATTCTTTATCTGTTCTATGTAAAGCATCTTGATGCGAGAACTGAAAACAGGGTCAAATGTACGATCCAAATACTCGACGATATCTTCCACACCGTTTTGGGTAGAATTGCCGACTGACCATACTGAGGAGAAACGCAAGCCTTTAGTGACACCCGACTCAATAATATACAAAGCGGTAGCGCCTGAACTGGAGATGAAATCAACGCCATCGGGTCTGAATTCGGGAACTGGCTGTGTAAAGACACCGTGATAATTGATGTTCATCAGACCGATTCCGTTCGGTCCGATCAGAGAAGCACCTGCTGCATTGCATATGTCAAGCATACGTTTCTCTAGCAGAGCTCCTTCATGAGTTTCTTCGCCGAATCCGGCAGAAATGACAACAAAAGCCTTCACGCCTTTTTTAGTCGTAAGGATTTCCATCGCATCAGGACAGCCTTTGCTCGGAATAGCCATAATGGCAAGTTCCGTATTGGGGATATCATTGACAGAAGGGTAAGATTTTACTCCCTGCACATCCGTTTCATGTAAGTTAACGACACGCAGTTCACCCTTGTACTTACCGTCAAGAATATTGCGAACAATTTTGCCGCCTGGCTTGTGAATATTGTTCGAACCTCCTACAACCACAATACTCTGGGGATTGATTAACTCTCGGTTTATCATAACATTTTGTCTATATAGGTTTAACTTCTGGCCACAAATATAAATGATTAATTGTTCGTTGCTTCGATTTCGCAGATTTTTTCCTACACTTTGAAAGTGTTATTTGGCCCATTCACAGATTAAAAAGTAACAATTTAAATTTTTGAGCATCCCATTTATTTCAATATTATTACATTTACATCCGAATAAAACATCATTATTATGCAAAAGCGCCTATTGTTATTTTTTGCTATCCTTCTTTTTTCCCATGTAGGCATACAGGCACAAAGCTACTTGGTGGTGAATGGCAACAAATCATTCACTCTGTCCGATGTGCAGAAAATCTCCTTTGCCAATGGAAACATGGTCGTCACAACGACAAGCTCCAGCGACTCGTTCGCTCTCTCATCATTGAACGGATTCAAGTTCACCGACACGGCCATCACTACCTCGAATGAAAACCTGGAAGCTTCCGGAATGAAAGTTGTCGTGACAAACAGCACACTTTACATCAGCGGTGCTGCAGGCGACCTCGCTTCCATTTACAACATAAGTGGAGTGATTCTCTATTCGCAGATTCTCACACCGGAAAGCAGCATCGCTATCGGAAGCTATCCAAGCGGAGTCTATATTCTTAAAGTAAAGAGTCAGACATTTAAATTCATGAAACGATGAAAAGGATCTTATTTGCAGTCCTGCTTGTCGCTTCATGTTTAGCAATGAGCGCACAGGAAAAGATGATCGTACACGAAGGAAGCAGCTACGAAGCTTTCACGCTGGCCAATATTGACACGGTCTATTTCAGCAGTGACAAAGCTACGATGTATGTTTCTGTCTCAAGTGCCATCAACAGTATTGCCGTCGCCAAGATCGACAGCATCACCTTCGGAACGGTCGAAGAATCGTCAGCCGACTATGTTTCTGTGGTCTATTCGGGAACATCAGCGACCGTGACAATTCCTTCTGCTTTGAAAAGTGTCGTGAGCAGTTCCACGAACGGAGCTGACGTTACCATTACTTCTACAGGCGATGCAGGGATCGAATACAAACTTTCGGGGACTTCTACCGACGGTTCGTTCCTTATCACAAGCGACAAGAAGTTTACTCTTTATCTCGACGGACTGACCTTGACCAATCCTTCTGGACCGGCCATCAACAGTCAAAACAAACCCTGCAACATCATTCTCGTTGACGGAACGACCAACACATTGGCCGACGGTAGTTCGTACGACAGCAAAGACTACGACCAGAAAGGGACTATTTTCTCTGAAGGCAAACTTTTCTTTAGTGGCAACGGCACACTGAAGGTAAAGGGCAACTACAAACATGCCATCTGCGCAGATAACGATATCGAGATCGACGGAGGAACGATCACCGTGACCGGCGCCACCAAGGACGCTATTCATGGCGAGACCTTCACCGGAACAGACGGAACGGTAAACATCACCTCTTCGGGCGACGGAATCGAAGCGGAAGAAGGTGCTGTCAACATCAGCGGTGGAACCTATACCATTGCTAGTGCTGATGACTGCGTCAAGGCTTCCTACGACAGCACCGACGTTTCTCGCGATATGACTATCAGCGGCGGGACCTTTACCCTTTCCTCTTCAGGCGAGACAGGAACAGGATTGAAAGGAACCGGAGCTCTTACCATTTCCGGCGGTAAAATCACTATCAACGCTACAGGTGCTGCAGGAAAAGGCATGAATTTCGACGGCAACATCTCGCTTACGGGCGGAACGATCGTAGCCAATACATCAGGAGCTGCTTATTACGACAGCGACGAAGCTGACATCAGTTCTTCCAGCGCCATCAAGAGCGACGGCAATCTGCTGATTGGCTCGAACTCATCATCGACGGTGAACGTTTCCGCGGCAAGTACGGGCAACGGAGGTAAAGGTATTAATGTGGAAGGAACGTTCATCATGAACGGCGGAACGCTCAAGGCCACAACTTCAGGCAAGATCTATACCTACAGCAGCAGTCTTGACGCAAAGACAAAAGCTATCAAAGTCACTGGCGACATCACCATCAACGGTGGAACCATCACAGCAGCTACAGCTTATGGCATATCCAATCCTACGAGCAACGGTTACGACGGAGCTGAAGGCATCGAGAGCAAAGATGTCATCACCATCAACGGTGGCGAGATTACCTGCAACGCCTATGACGATGCAATCAACAGCGCCAACAATCTGATCGTAACGGGAGGAAAACTTTATTGCAAATCTTCGGGCAACGACGGTATCGATTCGAACGGCACCATCCATATCAGCGGAGGTCTGGTGATCGGCATCGGAACGGATTCTCCTGAAGAGGGGATCGACACGGACGAATCGGGCGGCATCACCATCACCGGCGGGACATTGATCACGATGGGCGGACAGATGAACAGCATCGCGAGTCTGATCAACACTTCGGCCAGCGGAGCACAACGAGCTTTGGTTTACGGAAACAGCGCCACCTCTGGAACGCTGCTCCACATCCAGGATGCCAGCAGCAACGACATACTCGACTTCACCATGCAGAAGACATCCACTCAAAACTATATGCTCATCAGCACGCCCAACTTCGGGAACGCCACTTACAGCATCTACACCGGCGGCAGCTATTCCGGCGCAACGACTGATTTCGGCGGTTACTTGAGCGGTGGAACCTATACGGCAGGAACCTCAGCGACCACTTTTAGCTTCACTTCCAGTGGTCAAGTTGTAACCGCAGGTAACACGTCTTCCGGCGGCGGACAACCTGGCGGAGGCGGTGGTTTCGGTCATTGATTCCGCTTCGAGCAAAACAATGAGAAGCAGGAGAAATACAACTTTCTCCTGCTTTTCTTTTGTCATGAGATGTCTTTCTAAAAAATGATTGCGCTACCTAAACCTTTCGCCGCCCCTAAATAATATCTATTTGGGCAAATGAACCTTGGGACACCTCTATATAATTTATATTTTGGTAAATCAGCCTTGAGGCACTCCTATATAATTTATATTTCGGCAAATCAACCTTGAGGCATCCCTATATAATTTATATTTGGGTAAATCAGCCTTGAAGCACCTCTATATAATTTATATTTCGGCAAACGAGCCTTGGAGCACCTCTATATAATTTATATTTCGGACGGCAACTGCTGATTCACTATTAAATACTTTATGACGAGTGGAAACATCAGCGATCATCGGGACAAATTAACAGGATATTCCCTTAGAAACGCAAAAAGGACTCTGACTTATGAAGCAGAGTCCTTTATAGGGAACGGAAAGCCGTTTGTTACTTATATTCCTGCCAGCTCTTGATGCGGATATCATTCAACGTCAATGTGCAGAAGGCTTCGATGAAAGCACTCGCGAGACGCGGATTGGTGATAAGCGGAATATTGAGGTCGATAGCGGCACGGCGGATCTTATATCCATTGTCGAGCTCGCCTGCGGAAAGATCACGCGGAATATTGACGACCATATCAATCTTCTTCTCATGAAGCATCTGCAGAGCCTGCGGTTTGCCCTCTTCACTCGGCCAATAAACCAACGTACTGGGGATGTCGTTCTCTTTGAGGAAACGATGTGTTCCGCCGGTTGCGTAGATATTGTATCCTTTATCGGCCAACATGCGTGCGGCATCAAGCATCTGCACCTTCTGTTTCGGAGAACCCGTAGAGAGCAGAATATTCTTTTCAGGGATTCGCTGACCTACAGCAATCATACTGGTAAGCACAGCTTCCGAGACGTCGTCGCCGAGACAGCCCACTTCACCGGTAGAAGCCATATCGACGCCCAAAACAGGATCGGCATGCTGAAGTCGGTTGAAGGAGAACTGCGAAGCTTTAATGCCAACATAGTCGAGATCGAACTCATTTTTGTTCGGACGTTCCACCTTAAGTCCAAGCATGATTTTCGTAGCCAGTTCGATGAAGTTTATCTTGAGCACCTTGCTGACGAATGGGAAAGAGCGGCTGGCGCGAAGATTACATTCGATAACCTTGATCTCGTTACCCTTGGCCAGATACTGGATATTGAACGGACCGGAGATGTTCAATTCATGAGCGATCTGCTTACTAATCTTCTTAATGCGGCGAACCGTTTCCACATAGAGTTTCTGTGCGGGGAACTGAATCGTAGCATCACCCGAATGAACGCCGGCGAACTCGATATGCTCGCTAATGGCATACATGATAATTTCGCCCTTGTCGGCAACAGCATCCATCTCCACCTCCTTGGAGTGTTCGATGAACTGACTGACAACGACGGGATGTTTCTTGCTGACATTTGCCGCCAGTTTGAGGAAGCGTTCCAGTTCGTCCTGATTGGAGCAGACATTCATGGCCGCGCCGCTGAGCACATAACTCGGACGCACGAGAACCGGATAGCCCACTTCACTGACGAACTCGTTGATATCTTCCATAGAACTCAATTCCCTCCATCGCGGCTGATCGACATGGATGCGGTCGAGCATCACAGAGAACTTCTCACGGTCTTCTGCGTTGTCAATGCTTTTCGCTGTCGTACCAAGAATCGGGACGTGCTGTTCATCGAGACGCATGGCGAGATTGTTTGGAATCTGTCCGCCGGTTGAAACAATGACACCGTGAGGATCCTCAAATTCAAGGATATCCATGACACGTTCGAAGGTAAGTTCATCAAAGTAAAGACGGTCACACATATCGTAGTCGGTGGAAACCGTCTCAGGATTATAGTTGATCATGACTGAACGCCAACCCTCTTTGCGGATCGTGTTCAAAGCCTGTACGCCGCACCAGTCGAATTCTACCGAACTTCCTATACGGTACGCTCCCGAACCGAGTACGACGACGCTCTTCTTGTCATTTTCATAAGCAATATCATTTTCTGTTCCACTATAGGTGAGATAAAGGTAATTGGTCTGTGCGGGATATTCGGCAGCCAACGTATCGATCTGTTTTACGACAGGAATGATGTGGTTCTCCTTGCGGAGCTGTCTCACCTTCATGATGCCCTTTTCGATGTCGTCGTCAAATCCGAAGGCACGAGCAATCTGGAAATCCGAGAAGCCCTGTACCTTTGCCCTACGCAGCAGTGAGAGATTTTCGTCATTGTCTTCACCTGTCATGCGGCAGTTCTCGATGGTATGATGACGAAGCTGCTTGTCAGTCTCCATGATACCATGCAACTTCATGAGGAACCAGCGATCGATCTTCGTCAGTTCGTGAACCTGATCGACGGAATAACCGGCACGGAAGGCTTTAGAAATAACGAATATACGGGTATCGGTAGGTTCGCGCAATGCTTTGTCGATATCGGTAATCTGCAGTTCCTTATTCTCTACGAAACCGTGCATGCCGAGGCCGATCATACGAAGACCCTTCTGCAGAGACTCCTCAAAAGAACGTCCGATAGCCATCACCTCACCGACAGACTTCATGCTGCTGCCCAATTCGCGGGAAACACCATGGAACTTGCTCAAGTCCCAACGCGGTATCTTACATACCACGTAGTCGAGAGCGGGTTCAAAGAAGGCGCTGGTCGTCTTAGTTACGGAGTTCTTGAGATCGAACAATCCATAACCCAAGCCCAACTTAGCCGCAACAAATGCCAGAGGATAACCGGTAGCTTTGGATGCGAGTGCCGAAGAACGGCTCAAACGAGCGTTGACCTCGATTACGCGGTAGTCTTCACTTTCCGGATCGTATGCATATTGAACGTTACACTCACCCACAATGCCGATGTGACGGATGATGCGGATAGAGAGCTCGCGCAATTTATGATAATCGGTATTACTGAGTGTCTGCGAAGGAGCGATGACGATAGATTCTCCCGTATGAATACCCAGCGGATCGAAGTTCTCCATGTTGCAGACTGTGATACAGTTGTCGAATCGGTCACGTACCACTTCATATTCCACCTCTTTCCATCCCTTGAGGCTCTTTTCGACTAGCACCTGAGGAGAGAAGGAGAAAGCTTTTTCAACGAGCGGATTAAGTTCCTCTTCATTATCGCAGAATCCACTGCCCAATCCACCGAGCGCATAGGCCGCGCGGATGATGACAGGATAACCCAACGCCGCAGCAGCCCTGCGTGCATCAGCAGCATTGTTGACTGCCTCACTCTTGATGGTCTTGACCTGGATCTCAGCAAGACGTTCCACAAAGAGTTCACGGTCTTCCGTATCCATGATTGCCTGTACAGGCGTACCAAGAACGCGGACATTGTATTTTTCGAGCACACCGTTCTGATAAAGGGCGACGCCGCAGTTAAGAGCAGTCTGTCCTCCGAATGCCAACAAGATGCCATCGGGACGTTCCTTGTCGATCACCTTCTCCACAAAGAAGGGTGTGACGGGCAGGAAATAGACGGTGTCGGCAACGCCTTCAGAGGTCTGCACGGTCGCAATGTTCGGATTGATCAGGACAGTAGTGATGCCCTCTTCCTTGATAGCCTTGAGTGCCTGGCTGCCCGAATAGTCGAATTCGCCGGCCTCACCGATCTTCAATGCACCGGAACCGAGTATCAGGACTTTCTTTATATCGTTTTCTTTCATTGTCATGTAGTTTTACGATTCGACGTATTAGAGGAGAGAAACAAATCTGTCAAAAACAAATTCCGTATCCAGCGGTCCGCTGCTGGCTTCAGGATGGAACTGAGTGGTGAAGAAGGGCTTCGACTTGTGTCGGATACCTTCATTGGTCCCGTCGTTCATATTTTCAAAAAGCGGTTCCCAATCAGCACCCAACGTCTTGCTATCCACAGCATATCCATGATTCTGCGAAGTAATATAGCACTTATCTGTGCCTACCATTCGTACCGGCTGGTTGTGACTTCTATGTCCATATTTGAGTTTGTAAACAATAGCACCTCCTGCTTTGGCCACCAATTGATTACCCATACAAATGCCACATATCGGTCGTTCTCCATTGAGTGCCGTGCGGATATGGCCGACGGCTGAGTCGCAGTTGTTCGGGTCGCCAGGACCATTGCTGATGAAAAGTCCGTCGTAATCGATAGCAGAGAAATCATAATCCCAAGGCACACGGATCACCGTCACATCTCTTTTGAGGAGGCAGCGGATGATGTTGGCTTTGACTCCACAGTCCAAAAGAACCACCTTTTTCTTTCCCTTCTCATCGCCATAGGTAATGACCTCCTTGCAGGAGACCTTATCCACATAATTGACATCCGAATAGTTTGGGAAAGTGATCTTGGACATATCGACAGGATCTGATTCGTCACCCATCACGATGCGTCCCATCATGACGCCGTGTTCACGCAGTTTCTTGGTGAGAGCTCGGGTATCGATGCCGGTAAGGCCGGGAATGTTCTCACGACGGAGCCAGTCGCCAAGACTCTCAACAGCATTCCAATGGCTGTATTCCTCACTGTAATTGCTGACGATGATAGCTTCGGCATGAATCTTCTCACTCTCCATAAAATTCGGCAGTCCGTTGGCTGCGAATGTAAAGGGAGGCACACCGTAATTGCCGATCAACGGATAGGTAAGCGTCATCATCTGCCCTGCATAAGAAGGGTCGGTAAGACTCTCGGGATAGCCGGACATTGCCGTGTTGAAGACAACCTCTCCGGCAATTTCCTTTTCTGCGCCGAAAAGATTACCCTGAAAGACACTTCCGTCGTCAAGGATCAATTTAGCCGTTTTCTGTTTACTCATTGTATTACCTTTATAATCATTTCAAATATTGTTCTTCCATGAAGTTGATAAAAGCACGGTTCACCATCAGTGCACCGCCTCTCGTCGGATAGTCGCCGCTGAAATACCAGTCACCGGGATGATTGGGACAAGCCACATGAAGTCCGTCGATAGTCTGATAGACGATTTCCACCTTGGCATGTGTTTCGGGCGGTGTTAAGAGATCCACCATCTTGAGGGAGATATCATCCGGAGTAAAGGGCTGATAGATCTCCTTTGCATAGTTGATCACCGGGACATCGGGGGCAGGACGTTCTTCATCCTGTTTCTTGGCCTTCCGATAAGCTTCGACCAGAACATTCTCCATACGCCGTTCTCTCAGCAATGCGACAGCGGCCTTGAAAGCGATGAGTTCGTTGAGGCTCGGCATATCGATGCCATAATAATCCGGATAGCGGATCTGAGGTGAAGAGGAGACAATGACGATCTTCTTCGGATGGAGTCTGTCAAGGATTCCGATGATGCTCTGCTTAAGCGTTGTGCCGCGCACAATGCTGTCGTCTATGATGACCAAATTATCTTCATAGGGGACGATGCTTCCGTAGGTGATGTCATAGACGTGGGCAGCTAGGTCGTTTCGACTGTTGCCCTCAGCGATGAAGGTACGGAGCTTGATATCTTTGATGGCGACCTTTTCACAGCGGACACGCATTGAAAGGATCTGCTCCAGTTCGTTTTCCTGAAGGAGATGCTGACGGTCGGCGATCCAATCGCGTTTGAGTTTGTTGAGATAGAAATTCAGCCCCTCCTGCATTCCGAAATAAGCCACTTCAGCGGTGTTGGGAATGAAAGAAAAGACCGTATGGTTGATGTCGTTATCGACAGCTCTCAGGATAGCAGGAACGAGGTTCCGTCCAAGACGTTTGCGCTCCTGATAAATATCGAGATCACTGCCGCGTGAGAAATAGATACGTTCAAACGAGCAAGCACTGTTCTTCTTTGGTTCCAGAATCTGTTCGGTGCGGAACTCACCATTGCGACGAATGAAGAGCGCCTCTCCCCGATTCAGTTCATGGATATCGGAAGCCTGCACATTCATGACCGTCTGTATGACCGGACGCTCGGAAGCTTCCACGATGATCTCGTCATCGACATAGTAAAAAGCCGGACGAAT
>CAZIVE010000009.1:20863-25472 GCA_964542435.1 uncultured Parabacteroides sp. | reverse complement strand
AAAATTTCGTTTACGTTGGTGAGGTTGAAATTGCCACAGAGGGCCAGGTTTTGAGCACGCCAGTTATTGCGTCGGAGGAAAGGATGAACATAAGTAATACCCGATTTGCCGGTGGTACTGTACCGAAGGTGGCCCATATAAAGTTCACCGGCAAAAGGAAGTGTGGCTTTCGCGAATAGAGGATCGTTGAGCTGTTGCGGTGAATAGTCCTTGAAATGCGATTGGACCGCGGAAAAAATTTCGGTGATGGCACCTGTTCCGAGGGCACGTTCTCGAAACATATATTCTTCTCCGGGATTCGCCTCCATCTTGACACAAGCCAATCCGGCACCTTCTTGTCCGCGATTGTGTTGCTTTTCCATGAGAAGATAAAGTTTGTTGAGCCCATACATCCAAGTGCCGTACTTCCGGTGATAATATTCCAGAGGCTTTCGCAGGCGGATCAAGGCCACGCCACACTCATGCTTTAAAACTTCCATTTTTCAGATTTTCTATTCGTGGTGCAAATATAGTTACATTTTCGCTAATAAATTGTTTCAGCTTCTTAAAAATAGGCGACAGTATGAAAGCTCTCTTTGCATCAGTTCTTATTTCTAAAATAGAGATGCAACACAACCATTTCTGATCGGGTGAGTACACGATACGGAAGACCGGCGATGCCTATTCCTGAAGAGACATAGATCTGACTGTTTCCCTTCCTGCAATAACCGTAAGGACATTCGAAGACGAACTTGAGGAGCAGCGAATGCGGCCATATCTGACCATTGTGCGTGTGACCGAACAAAGCAAGATCAGCTCCGTTATCAGCAACCTCCTGCAAATCCCATGGTTCGTGGTCGAGCAGGATAATAGGTTTGGACTTATCTAAAGATGACGAGAGATGCTGCAAAGAACAACGGCTTTTATGCGTGTAATCGTCACGACCGATAAGATAGAAAGAGGAATCGGGTTGCGTCACGGAATCGATCAACAGCGTCCCGCCGATCTGTCGGAGCCATTGCAACTTCACGGGGAAATCGCCTCGGTATTCATGATTGCCAAGAACCAGATAGGTTCCTAAAGGCGCTTCCAGTTTCCGCAGATCCTCTTCTATGTGCGGAACAGTGGCGAAACGAGAGAAGTTATCAATGACATCGCCTCCGATCAGAACGAGATCGGGATGCGCCGCATTACTCATCGCCACATATTTCTGCACCATCTCCTTCCCGATCATCTCACCGATATGGAGATCGCTCATGTACACGACCGTCAGACTGTCATGACCAGCACAGGGTTTATCGATGTGAACGGTCAGATTCCGCACTACCGGATTTTTTACTGTGTGATAGGCAACCAGCAACAGCGGTATAACTGCGATCAAAAGCAGCGGATAGACGATGCGGCGCGTCCGCAGTTTCAGGCGGAAGATTTCCAACACCAGCAGGGCGATCGTAAGATAGATGGAGGCGATGTACCATGTTCCACAAATCCATTCGATGGGAATCATGACAGCATCGGGAAGAACCGCATGGAAAATGAATCCAATAAAGTAAATGAGCAGTTCAAGGGCAAAGAGACCCACAAAGAGCTTACGCACAACTTTCTTTTCAGGCAAGATCTTATATCCGCGCCAGCAGAGGTACGGATTCAGCAGCAACTGAGCGATGATGGATGTAAGAAAGACGCGCATAGCCCTATTTGAATGTAAGGTTGAACACGACCATTTCGCTTTGAGTTCCGATCCGCATCGGCGGTCCCCACAAAGAAAGTCCGGAAGAGACATAGACTTGTGTCTGCCCGTACTGACGATAGCCGTAAGGCAATTCGAATATCAGTTTCTCCACCAAATTGAATGGCCAAACCTGACCATTGTGCGTATGGCCGCAGAACTCCAGATCGACGCCGAGCTGACCGCTTTTCTTCAGTTCATACGGCTGGTGATCGAGCAGGAAGACCGGTCTGGAAGCTTTGGTTCGTTTCATCAATGTTTCCAAAGGAAGACGGTTGAAATTGGAACGATCGTCACGCCCCACAATTTGGAAGCCATTTCTCAACGTTACCACTGAATCACGAAGCATGACGATGGAGGTCTGCCGGACGAACTGGCTGCATGAATCCACGTTCGCATAATAATCATGATTGCCCGGAACCATAAAAATACCATAACGTGCCTTCAGTTGGTTCAGCGTCGCGGCAAAAGGTTCCTCATAGAGCGGAGCGACACTTCTATCGACAAGATCTCCGCCGATCAGAATCAGATCCGGCTTCTCGTTGTTGATCATTGTGACATAGCGCTGCAGCATCTTTACATCGGTCGCATAACCGAGATGTAGATCACTGACCGCAACCACCTTCATCCACTTTTTGGCACTTGCTACCTGCTTGTTGATAACTATGTTCATAACTTTCGTATCGGGATGCATATAATGGATATAACCACCCAGCATAATGCAGATCGTTAGTACGAAGCAGATGAGAAAGGACTTTTTCAACCGCTTGTGGAAAAAGAGAGGGATTTCGGTTACTAACAGCAGCAAGGTCATGTAAAGGACAAAGATCATCCAGTCGGTCGTCAGGTCACTAAAGAAGCGCGTCAAACCGAAAGGAAGTTCCCTGCCATGCAGCATCATCGAAGGAACAAGGCCTAAGGCACAGACGAAGAAAAGGATCATTGCAATGATCTTAACACTCTTCGGCTGCGCCTTCAGTGCACGTTTACCTTTTATAAAGATGTAAACATCTGCCGCGATCAGCAGGATGGGCAATAGCAGAAACAGATACATCACCCTCTTCCTATTTCTTCACGTAGCTGACCGGTTGATTCAAGATAACGACTTTCGTAGTCGGCAGATTCAGCAGCTTTCCAATAGCATCCTTGTCCATACCTGCACGCGGACGAGTGGCCATGCCGTTGGAACTGCAGAAGAGAGAGATGTTCTGAGAAACCAGGCCGACATCGATGCAACCCCATTGCAGATGCAGCGCATCATCACCGATTTGTCCGAATTTGGAAAGATCAGAGACGAGCACGAGAATCATAGCCGGAGTAGTCTGCGCGGCAGGAGCAGCTTTCGGTGCAGCGGCAGGAGCGTTGGCTGGTGCCGGACCGCCAGGACGCGGACCCATGGCAAAAGCAGAACGATGATCACCCTCTTTCACGAGCGTCAGAAGATTGTCTTTCGCGTTGTAAAGATAAATGCCTTTATCCATGAACGCATAGATCTCGACATCCTGAGCATTCATAGCCGAAGCTGCCGTACGTTTCCCGTCCGGACGGTTGATGCCGAAAGCAGCCCACAAAAGATCGGAAAGATCCTGTGTGGAGAGATTCTTTTCAGTGAACTCGCGTTCCGAATGACGATTGGCAAATGCCTTCATCAATGTAGCGGGACGGGATTGATTCGGTGCCTTCAACTTGATGGAGGTTTCGGATTGTGCAAAGGCAGCCGTTGAAAGCAGCAGCGCCATGAGAAAAATGGATATTTTCTTCATCTTGATTATTGTTTAGGATAACCAACCGGATTGTTGATTATCGGCAGTTCATTTTCAGAAAGATTGAGCAGTTTCTTGATCTCGTCGATCTTCATCGTAGCACGAGGAACCGTGGAGAGTCCGCAACCCGAGCAGAAAAGAGCGATGTTCTGCGAAACCAATCCACAGTCGAATGCACCGAACGTCCGCGCATGATCGTCGATCTTGCCGAAGCGCGTCAGATTGGTGACCAGCACGATCATCACCGGTGCTTTGTCCACAGTGCCTTGTCCTGCGCCCACCAAAGCGCGATGGTCGCCGGCGGCAACCAGATTGAGAGCGTTCGCTTTGTAATCGTAAAGATAGGCGCCCTTGGCCATGAACACATAGACATCCACATCCTGGACGTTTCGTGCGGAAGCCGCCGTACGTTTTCCGTCGGCACGGTTGATGCCGTTGGCTGCCCAAAGCAGATCGGAAAGATCCTGCGTGGAAAGTTCCTTTTCGGAGAATTCACGATCCGAATGACGATCCGCCAGAGCCTTCATCACGACACTGCCCCGCGTCTTATCCGGTGTGTTGAGTTGGATGTTTTGCGAATAAACACTACCTGTCATCAACAAGGCTGCACAACAAATAAAGAATGTTTTCATGTGATTAATCATTAGTTTATACTCTTTGCTCACAAATTTAAATCAAAATCGTTTCATCTGCTATCGTGTATTACATTTTTCATCTTTTTTCAACTTTTAGCATCACAACGTTCGGATGGAGTTTCCACGCCGTTTGGCCGTCTTCTGAATGCGGCTGTGAAGATCACTCTTGGCAATGGCTCTTGCCATTTCCCTATGCTCAAAACACTTGAATTATATGAATACATTGAGAAATATTTTCTTCCAGACTTCTTTTGAATGGAATGCGAAGCCGGTTTTACACTTCTAAATAGGGGAACAGGAATTACAATGATTTCTAAATACTGTTTCGTTCTAACGAATTTATATTACAAATAATTCTGAGTACTGTTTTGCTCTAACGATTCTATACTAAAAGTAATTCTGAGTACTGTTTTGCTCTAACAAATCTATACTCAAAATGATTTGGAGTACTGTTTTGCTCTAACGAATCTATACTCAAAATGATTTGTAGTACTGTTTCGCTC
>CAZIVE010000009.1:5728-20763 GCA_964542435.1 uncultured Parabacteroides sp. | reverse complement strand
CAAAATCACAGCATCTATATCTCTTTTTAGGCAACAGTTTGACGCATGCTATAGGTTTTCGAGATATTTTTTTGGAGAAACGGGTATCGAGGCAAAGGTTGCCAAGATTCTAAAAGGAAGGAATCGGTCTTCAGGCATTGCGAAGCATTGGGTTATTCTTTTATTCTGCTGTCCGCAGTATTCGGTCCCCATTTTCAAAAAGTCCTGATCGAGCACGCGCTTTGGCTGTATGAAAAGAGGCACATACAAAAAGAATCCGCCTCCACGATGGAAACGGATTCTTACAATAATATAAAGCTAAAATCTTACTTCACTTCACTTCCCGGCTTCACTTCGCGTTGCGGCATAACGAGCGACAACATACCGTCGAAGTTCTCAGCGGAAAGCAACATGCCTTGCGATTCGATGCCTTTCAGCTTGCGCGGTTCGAGATTGGCAATGAAAACCACCTGTTTGCCGATCAGCTCTTCCGGTTTGTACATCTTGGCGATGCCCGAAACGATCGTACGTTTGTCCAAACCATCATCGATGAGGAAACGCAGCAGTTTGTCGGCTTTCGGCACTTTCTCACATTCGAGAACCGTACCGACACGCAGATCGAGCTTTGCGAAATCGTCATAGGCGACATTGGCACGAACCGGATTGGCCTTATAGTTGGCCGCTTCGTTGGCTTTTTTGGTATCGAGCAGTTTCTGAATCTGTTTCTCAATCACCTCATCCTCGATTTTCTCAAACAGCAGTTCCGTCTTGCCCAGCTGATGACCGGCTTCGAGCAGATCCGTAGAACCGAGACGATCCCAATCGAGCGGTTCGATGTTGAGCATCGCATTAAGCTTCTTCATGCTGAACGGCAGGAACGGAGCGAATGCAATGGAAAGATTGGCACAAATCTGCAGCGCGATGTTCATAACAGTAGCGACACGCGGCATGTCGGTCTTGGCCAATTTCCACGGTTCTGAATCGGCCAGATATTTGTTGCCTATACGAGCCAAGTCCATGGCAGCACGCTGAGCATCGCGGAAATGGAAGGTGTCGAGTAATTTTTCTACCTCATCTTTCACATTGGCGAAGTCCTTGAGCGTTGCCTTGTCGTAGTCGGTCAGTTCGCCGGCAGCAGGCACTTTGCTTTCAAAATATTTGTCGGTAAGAACCAAAGCACGGTTGATGAAGTTGCCAAGAATGGCCACCAGCTCGTTGTTGTTTCTTGCCTGATAATCCTTCCAGGTAAAATCGTTATCCTTCGTTTCAGGAGCATTGGCGGTCAACACATAGCGCAGTACGTCCTGTTTTCCGGGCATGTCCACGAGATATTCGTTGAGCCAGATGGCCCAGTTGCGCGATGTGGAGATCTTGTCACCCTCGAGATTGAGGAATTCGTTGGCAGGCACATTGTCAGGCAGATTAAACGAACCTTCAGCCTTGAGCATAGCCGGAAATACGATGCAATGGAAGACGATGTTGTCTTTTCCGATGAAATGGATCATGCGTGTCTCGGGATCTTTCCACCATTTTTCCCAAGAATCGGGCAGCAGCTCCTTTGTGTTGGAGATATAACCGATGGGCGCATCAAACCAGACGTAGAGCACTTTGCCTTCAGCTCCTTCGATGGGCACAGGAATGCCCCAATCCAAATCGCGGCTGACGGCACGTGGTTGCAAACCCATGTCGAGCCAGCTCTTGCACTGTCCGTAAACGTTGGTCTTCCATTCCTTATGTTCGTCCAGAATCCAATGACGCAGGAACGGTTCCCATTTGTCAAGAGGAAGATACCAATGTTTCGTCTCGCGCATCACCGGTTTGCTGCCGCTGATGGCTGACTTCGGATTGATCAGTTCCGTAGGACTGAGTGACGTACCGCATTTCTCGCATTGGTCGCCATAGGCATTTTCATTGCCGCAATGAGGACACGTGCCGGTGATATAACGGTCAGCGAGGAACTGTTTAGCCTCCTCGTCATAATATTGCATGCTGGTTTTCTCAATAAATTCCCCTTTGTCATAGAGTTTGCGGAAGAACTCCGAAGCCACCTCTGTATGCGTCTGCGACGTTGTACGGGAATAGATATCGAATGTGATGCCGAAATTCTCGAACGACTTTTTGATGAGACTGTGATAATGATCGACGATAGCCTGCGGCGTCGTGCCCTCTTTTTTTGCACGCAGCGTGATGGGCACGCCGTGTTCGTCAGATCCTCCGATCATGAGCACCTCCTCTTTTTTCAGACGAAGGTAACGAGCGTAGATATCAGCGGGCACATACACTCCCGCAAGGTGACCGATATGCACCGGACCGTTTGCATACGGCAGTGCAGTCGTTATCAGTGTTCTTTTAAAATGCTTCTCCATTGTTGGTAATATTTTGAGTGACAAAGGTATTTATTTTTGAAAAAACGACAAAGCGATTTGCCCTGCGTTGTCACATTATATCGTTTGCCCAGCGAGCCGCATTTATTTCAATGAATCCGCTACATGTATAACGGACCTGTTTTGTCACGAAACATACGCTACCTTTATATATTCAATCATTGACACTTCTGCCGGTTGCAATAAAATAGCTCGTGCGACTGTTCAGATACTGTGTGACGGCATCAGTATATTGGTCACGAGCCTGCTGACTTCTTGTCTGGGCATCCAAAAGATCACTCATAGTGGACGTTCCGGCCTGATAATAATCTTCGTTGAGTCGAAGATTCTCGGCAGACTGTTCCAAGCTCTTTCTCGCAAGAAGGATCTGTTTGTAAGCATTGTCGAGGTCATTATAGGCA
Source organism: uncultured Parabacteroides sp. (assembly GCA_964542435.1). Lineage (GTDB taxonomy): Bacteria > Bacteroidota > Bacteroidia > Bacteroidales > Tannerellaceae > CAZIVE01. The sequence goes on along the minus strand of CAZIVE010000009.1, from coordinate 17,999 downwards.
CTCTGCATTTGAATCAGCAACAGCTGGCGGTTGTCATCACGGTCCTGTCGAGCCATCTGTTCGGCAATTTTCAAACGATGCACGCCATGACTGCTTCCCCACCAATCGCTGATAGGAATCGTTACGGTGGCAAGTCCCATCACTTTCATGTGGCCGATGTTCGACAGATCCTGATAGACTCCGGCAGCACCGACAGCCACAGTGGGCAGAAGCGCACCTTGCTTCAGCTTCTTCTGCAGGACACTTGCCTCCACATTCTTATCGAGCAGTTTCGCTTCCGTACGGTTATCGAGCGACGCGACGTGATCGACAAGATAGACAGAAGGCTCCGGCAGATTCTTGGAGAGCGTCGTGTCAATGCGGATATCTTCTCCGAAAACTCCGATATACTGAGCGAGCACCATCTTGCACAGTTTGATGCCGTTATCCAGTTTCAGCCGATTCGCAGCAATCTCGTTCTGTTTCAACTCGACGCTCAGCACATCGTTTTTGTTGGATACACCAGCATTAAAGGCATTCTCCGCATCCTGATGAATACGTTGCAGCTGTTTGTCAACCACGTCGAGCGTCAACTGCTTCTCATAGAGCGAAAGCAATTGGTTATAATAGGTCTCGGTTGTGTTGGTAATATCCTCTTTGGACTGCTCCAACTGCAGTTTCCTAACATCGGTCTGCAGTCTTGCCAATCGGTTGCCATTGACGATTTGTCCTCCGGCATAGATAGGCTGCATGGCCATCAGGTTCACAATCGTACCGTGATTGAGCGCCTCAAGAGTGAACGTTGTAGGTAACGACGACAAAGCCGAAGGATCCAGTCCGAGCTTCGAGATGATGCCCGCCAGTTGCTGCTGATCATCCTGCGTCATGGTAAACTTTATATTATTGGAGCGGAAATAGGTTCCTGACGCCGATACGGAAGGAAAGTATTTCGAGAAAGCCTCTTTCTCCTGTTCTTTTGCCTGATCAATGGCGAGACGTCCGTTTCTGATCTTGTTGTTATTTTCCAAGGCCATCTGCCTGCATTCCGCAAGTGTATAAACTTTCTGTGCCTGCAAAGAGAAAATAGATGCGACAATACACAGAACCGATATGCATATTCTTTTCATTTTCATCAATTGTTTATTTGGAACCCATAGAAGAATGCAACGAGGCGAGCATCAAAGAAGCCCGTTCTTTCTCGTTCTTCAGTTTACGTTTCTTATCTTCGATACGGAAAATCATCCAATAACCGACAGGTATCATGGTAATGATAAAGAACATGGAAACGATCGTTCCGAAAAAGACAACGACGCCCATCGGTCCCCACATAGGAGAATTTTGGATCACCATCGGAACGACGCCCATAGAAGCGGCTGCACTGGTAAGGAAAATCGGTCTCATTCGACGTTGGGCCGCTTGCAGAGCCGCATGTTTGGCACTCAGATGGAATTTCGTTCGCAACTCTTCGGCATAATCGACCATGATGATTCCATTTCGCACAATGATTCCCATCAGCGAGATGATGCCCAAAGTACCTGTCATGCCCACTTCCTGATTCATGACGAAGACGCCCAATGCCGCACCTAAGAGCGAAAACAGCAACGAGAACATGATAAGCATGGATAGTCGGATATCTTTGAGATGGAAGAGAAGAATGACAAAGATGACCAAAATGGAAATAGCCAGGCCATTGTAGATCTGAGGCCCTTTTTCCTCATCGCTCGCCCGCTGTCCGCCGGGTTTCAAAGTTACGCCTTCAGGCAGATGAATGGTCGATACCTCTTTCAGCACTTTATCAGTCACCGTATTCAAATTCAATCCACGCTGTACATCAGCAAATACCGAAATCGTACGGACACCATTGCGGCGGACAATCATCCCTTCACTCCAGTCCGGTTTGACATCGGCAATCTGACGCAGCGGCACATTGACAGAAGGAATCACGCCACTTACAGTAGCATTCCCGACATCATCTGGATGCTGCAATCCGAAATGGTTGTCTTTAAGTACAACCTGAACCGGATAATCACCTTCCCAAACGGTGGTCAACGGGATACCCGTTCCGAAACGAGTGGCCAGGTTCATGGCAAGCATCGCCTTACTGATTCCCAAACGACTGGACTCGACATTATCCAAAGTCACCTTCAAACCATCCGTTGTTCCTTCAAAGTTGCTCCTGACAAGAAGCAGATTGGGATCATGCTGCATGATTGCCATGGCAGAATCCACAACCGCATGCAACTGCTGCAGATCATCCCCGCTGAAGCGAAGTTCGACCGGTGCCAATACATCTGAATAGTCAAGCTGTTTGAAACGCACCATAGCATTACTGAAATAATGGGTGTATAGGGGCGTAAACTTATCGAGCAGAGCCACCGTTTCTTTGTCGCTATGCGTATTGACTACAAACTGAGCGAAATTGGTGCCGCCGATCTGTGGTGCATAAGCCGTCTGGAAACGAGGCGAGCCACTCCCGTAGAATGTAGTAATATTGAGGACGCGAGGATCTTTCCGCATCAAGTCACGCAGACTGTCGGATACCTGAGCGGTCTGTTCGATGGCTGTTCCTGTCGGTAAATAGATTTCGACAGCAAACTGATTTCGTTCGGCGCGCGGCATCAATTTCTGAGGCAAATTCGAATACATGACAGCTCCGACGACCACCGACAGCGCGCCAATACCCAGCGTAATAAATGGATGCGCAAAGCATCTTTCAATAAGTCCGTTATAATACTGCTGGATGATTTCAAGAAATGTCTTGCGTCTCTTTTTATTCGGATCGTTTTTCAATCCCTTTCTTATAAATGAGAATTGCAGCAGCGGGACCACAAAGACAGCGATGAGTAACGATGCGCCCAATACAATGGAGACGGCGTACGGGAACCATTTAACGAAATCATACATCTGACCTCTCAGTGTGATAAGAAGCGGGAAAAACGTTATGGAAATAGCCAGCGTTGCACTGAAGATGGACGAGAAAAACTCTTTGGCCGCATATGAAGCGGCATGCCAACGGCTCATTCCCTGGTCGATCTTCTCGATATAACAGTCGATGATAACGATGGAATTATCCACGATCATACCCAAGGTGACAATAAGTGCCGCCAACGTGACTGTATTCAATTCGATGCCGCAAGCATAGAAAATGCCCAAGGCGACAAATATCGTTATCGGGATCGTACTGGCCGCGACGCTCGCCACGCGTATTGGCAGCAGAAGCATGATGACGAGAATAACCGAACAGATAGCAATGAGCAGCTCTTTGAGGAAATCGACAATGGAATTGTTGACCACATCGCTTTGGTCCGTTATAGTATAGATGCTGACACCTTTCGGAAGCGTTTTCTGGAAATCGCCGATAATAGTCTTGACGTTCTTTCCGAACTTCACGATATTGTTGCCTTCGTTCATCTCAACCGAGAGTACGATGCATTTCTTGCCATTGTTCTTCACATACGAATCGGCTTCCGGATACTCACGCTTAATGGTGGCGATATCTCGCAGTCGGATCACATTCCCATTAGGATCGGAATAGACAATCTGCTGGGCCAAGTCATTCTCCGTATCGAGTGAAGAGGTCAGATGAATAGGTCGTACGGTCTGCTGATCATCCACAGAACCACTGATGACGGTCAATCCTCGTGCCGAAAGATCTGCGAGTAAGGTAGAGGCGTTCAATCCGTAGTCAGAAAGACGGTCGCGGTCGATATAGACGCCTATCTGCTCCTGCTGTTCTCCATAGACACGCAAATTGGCAATATCCGGAAGTGTACGGAGATGATCTTCCAAGGTCGTCATGTAGTCATGGAGTTCACGATAAGTCTTATCCTTACTCTCCAACGTGATCAGCATCGCAGAAGTATCACCGAAATCATCGTTTGCAATCAGAGCCAGTACGCCCGAAGGCAATTCGCTTTTGAACTGCTGTAGACGGATTTTGAATTTGCTCCAAAACTCATCCTTATCTTTCACGTTATCGTTAAGTTCAACGAACACATAGCAAATCCCATCTTTCGACTGCGAATAGGTCTTGTGCTTTTTTATCTCCTTGAAGCTCCAAAGGAATTTCTCCAATGGTTGCGTGAGCTGATTCTCCACCTCATTAGAAGTCGCTCCAGGATAAACACCGACTATAACTCCTTGACGAATAGTGTATGAAGGGAACTCGTTTTTCGGCATATTCACCAACGAATAGATGCCGTAAACGATACCCACGACGAGCACCAATAACATGATGCTCTTGTAGTGCATCACGGTCTCGATGATATCCAGTTTATATCGTTTACTCATGATATCTTTATTTTAGTGCCTTCGCTCACTTTGTTCTGTCCGCTGACAATCACCTGAGCACCTTCCTGCAAGCCACTGATAACCGTGATGCCTTGATCACTCACCTCTCCGGTCGTAATCACACACTTCTTTGCCTGATTCCCCGATGCAACCCAAACAAAGGTGTTGCTTCCGTCAAGCATGATCGCATCTTGAGGTAGAATGATGGATGAATTGCTGTCTTGTGAATGAACGCTTGCACTGCACACCATACCAGGGAGCAAGGCGTGATCAGCGTTCGACAACTGAAGCTTCACTTCATACGTATGGCTGAGCGGATTTGCCTGAACCCCTTTTTCTGCCACTTTCCCAGTGAAACTACGACCACCCAGTGCCGCTACGGTAAAAGCAATGTCCTCGCCTTTTTGAAGAGATGCAATCTCTTTCTCAGGAATCGATAGCTTCACCTTCACCTGATCTATCTTGACCAACTTGAAACAACCCAAACCGGGTGCGACATTGTTTCCTATATCGACCATCTTCTGCGAGATAAATCCGGAGAATGGGGCATGCAGCACACAATCATTCATGCTCTTGCGTGCGATCTTCTCACTCGCTTCCGCCTGTGCCAACTCGGTCTGAATCTCAATGAATTTGATTTCGGGAAGACTTCCCTTCTTATAAAGCGCATTCATTCTGTTGTAAGCATCCCGCGTCTGATCCAATGTGGACTTTGCGATATTATAGGAATTTTGAGCGGTCGTTTTATCCAATACAGCCAACACCTGACCTTGTCTGACAGCCTGACCTTCGCTGACAAGAACCTCTGCGACGGTTCCCATCTGCGAGAAACTCAGTTGAGAGCCATACGATTCTTCAATAGTTCCAACATACGTGCGTGTATCGGATTCGGCAGACGACTGCACAGTCACTGTCTTCACCGGAATGACCGATTCCTCTGTGGTCTTCTGCTTGGACGAACAACTCACCAAAGCCATGACACAAAGTACTCCAAACGCTATTCTCTTTACCTTCATATCTTACATGTTTTTTTGTCGCTGCAAAAGTAGAGCGCTCTGATAGATGTAAAAAGGCTGATACAGTTTACGGATTGTTCGATTTCTTAGATTATCACTGTTTTACTCACAATATTTCTCACTTTTCTGATCGTTTGAACTACATTTGCGAAAACATCCAAGATGAACGAACAGATCCAGCTACCATTCGAATATGCTATCATCGATTCCCAATCACCGTTGTTTACACTACACAACGGCCTGATTTCAACCGGAGATATCATTGGTGTATTCTTATGCATCGAAGGGAATATCACAGCGACTATCGACTCGCAAAACTATACTTTGAACAAAGGCGACATGTTTTTCTATACACCATCGTTTTTTGTACATGTGATTCATAAAAGCGATGACTTTCGTGGAATAGCGATCCGTGTGGATTATGATTTTATTCTTCCGGCCATCAACAGTGCTCTTAGCATCCAGGAACAGCTGCTCTTTAGAGAGAATCCTTATCTTTCCCTCAGTGAAAAGCAGTACAATGATATTCTGGCTTTGATGATATCCATGGAGACAAAGCTTGAAACCGTGAATAAGATCTCGTTTGAAAAATTGCATAAAACGTTGACACAGGAATTAATCATATCCATGGGAAGGACATTGCTTTTTGAGACATTGGACATTTTCCTCTCCAACTACCCCATTACTGAAAAATCCTGTCAATCCCGCAACGACACAATCGTACAGAATTTCTTAATTTCGATCTATCAGAATTTCAGAAAGGAACGGGATGTGGCTTTCTATGCCTCACAACAATGCATGACGCCTAGTTACTTTACGTCGGTCATCAAAAGCAAAACCGGGAAGCCCGCCCTGCAATGGATCATAGATATTGTCATTACGGAGTCGAAGCAACTGCTACAATATTCCAATCTAAGCATCAAGGAAATAGCGATTCACTTCGACTTCCCTACACAATCGTTCTTTGGTAAATATTTTAAACAGTATGTCGGAGTATCACCCAAAGAGTACAGGAAGAAATACGGATTACAGCAAAATATCAAACTGCTCTATGATGACGTTCCTGATATATTCAAACAAAGGAAGCCATGAAAAGCCGCTTTTCTTGCCTCTCTTTCGTTGAAATCCCGTACTTTTGTCTTTAAAGAAACGAAGATAGGCGTGATTCAGAAGACTATTGAGTATTCATTTGCGTTACTTTCGCGACAATAAATTAGTCATGAAACGGATATTGCTATTCCTTCTTGCATTTCTCCTCATTCTTCCTTCCGCAGGTTACGGACGGAAGAAAATCGGACTGGTTCTAGGCGGCGGCGGAGCGAAAGGCGTTGCACATATCGGCGTTCTGAAGGTGCTGGAGGAAGCAGGCATTCCAATTGATTATATTGCAGGTACGAGCATGGGCGCCATTGTCGGCGGACTGTATTCTGTAGGCTACAGCGCAAATGAAATTGATAGTCTCGTGCAGGCTCAGAATTGGACCACATTACTGAGTGATCGTGTAGATCGTTCCAGTCTTTCCTTCCCAGAGAAGGAAAATGCAGAGCGGTTTCTCGTCACCATCCCTTTCGGTTTGGAAAAGAAAGACCGCAACTTCAGCGGCGTTATCAAAGGACAGAACCTGCTGAACCTCTTTTCCAATCTCACCATTGGCTATCATGATTCCATCGATTTCAATAAGCTCAACATACCTTTTGCCTGCGTGGCAGTTAATCTGGTGGATGGGAAAGAATATGTCTTTCACAACGGGCGGCTGCCATTGGCTATGCGCGCGAGCATGGCAATTCCAGCTGCATTTACTCCGGTTCGATTGAATGGAATGGTATTGGTGGACGGCGGACTCAACAACAACTATCCGGCGGACGTCGTTCGGGAGATGGGTGCGGACATCATCATCGGTGTCGATTTGGGGACCAGCGACTTGAAGAACAATAATGAGATCAATACAGCAAGTGACGTGTTGGGACAAATCATCGGCCTTCACGGTGTTAACAAATACGATCAGAATTGTCGCATGACGGATTTAAGGTTTCGTCCGAACACTTCTCCATACAATGCGGCCAGCTTTGGTATGGCAGCCCTCGATACTCTGATCCAGCGTGGCGAAGCCGTGGCTCGAAGCAAATGGGACGAGATTCTTGCCATCAAGAAACTAGCTGGAATCGATGACTCGGTAACATATCATCGCGAACCGGTTGCCAATCTCAATCCCGATCGCATTCATATTCACGAAATCTCCTTCCAAGGCGCCGATCCGAGAGATGAGAAATGGTTGAAACAAGTCTGCGGCATCAAAGAGAACAGCAGCATCACACTCAACGAACTGAAGAATGCCCTCTCGATACTGTCCGGGACCGATACCTATTCGGACGTGAGTTATCGTCTGACAGGTGATAATCCGCAGGATCTGATCTTCTCAGTCACACAACGATCCATCAGTTCCGTCAGTGCCGGACTTCGTTTCGACACGGAGGAATATTTTGCCATTCTGCTCAACGGCACGCTGGATTATCGCACGAAAAGCCGTCAGAAGCTGGCGTTCACAACGCGCATCGGTGAACGTTCATCGGCTCGCCTCGACTATACCATTGAACGCACGCCGCTCCGCAACTTCAACCTTGCCTATCAGTTCTCCTATCAGGACATCGATCTTTACAACAAAGGCAGCAAATTGGTCAATGTCACCTACAGACACCACTTCGCAGAATTCGGCTATTCGGATATGAACTGGCTTAGCTTTAAGATCCAATTAGGCGCACGATATGAGTACTTCGATTACAATTCGCTGCTTTATAAATTGGACAGCCAGAACTACAATGTTCACTCGGAGCGTTACTTCAGTTATTTTGCCTTGGCCTATCTCGAGACGCTCGACCATCGCTATTTTCCCTCAAAAGGCGTTTCGCTTCGAGCCAACTACTCACTCTACACAGATGACTTTGTTCATTATAAAGGTCACACGCCCTTTTCCGCCTTGAGCGAACAATTTCTCGCTGTGATTCCAATAAGTAGCAGACTTGCCTTGTTGCCTTCTCTCGATACAAGAATCCTGATCGGAAAAAAGATAGGTTACTCGTTCCTGAATTATATCGGAGGAGATTTTTCAGGAAGATATCTTACGCAGCAATTGGCGTTCGCCGGTGTCAATCACATCGAGATGCTCAGAAATTCCGTTGCCATTGCGCGTCTTGCAGTGAGAGAGCGGATTTCAAGCAATCATTACATCACACTGACGACAAACGTCGCTGCTAACGATGACGATTTCTTCCATCTTCACAAAGGGAAATACATTTGGGGAACCAGTCTCGGCTACGCATTCAATACCATCGCCGGTCCTCTGGGAGCCAATTTCGGCATCTCCAACCGGAATGAAAAGTTCCAATTCTATCTGAATTTAGGATATAATTTCTAGGAATAACGGCACACTTCCACAACATTTCTTTTAGGTGAACAGCCAACCGGATTATTCACTATCTTCGCATGGTTAGCTTAGAAAACTTTATGAGCTGGAACTATATTCGTAGAACATTAAAAATCGTATGCGTCATGTCAATATCTTCGTTGTTCTTTTCCGGGTCATGCAACAATCAAGAACCGGATGTTGAAGGCAGCGTCAGAGAGGCTGCCGTTGCCGGGAGTTTTTATCCCGGAAGAAAAGATTCACTCGAACGACTTGTCTCGACCTGCTTCCGTCTTTATGAGAAGCAACCGCACAGTCAGAACGTGGCCGCGGTGATCGTGCCGCACGCCGGATATGTCTATTCGGGCAGCGTGGCAGCTTCGGCTTTCGCGCAGATCGATCCGGAGCGAAAATATGATCACATCTTTCTCATCGGGCCGAGTCATCATGTTTATACAGGCGGTGCTTCCGTCAACGATCACTTCGACTGGTACGAAACGCCGATGGGGAAAGTAAAGGTGGATACGAAACTGTGCCGCGAACTGATGAAACAATGTTCATCCATTATATATAATGCCAAAGCACACGATCAGGAACATTGCCTCGAAGTGCAACTGCCGTTCCTGCAATACTGGCTGAAACATCCGGCACCGATCGTTCCGATCATCATCGCTACGCAGTCGATGAGCGTCATTAAGCAGGTGGCAGAAACGCTGAAGCCCTATTTCAACGACAAGAATCTCTTCGTCATCAGCAGTGACTTCTCACATTATCCGAGTTATGAAGATGCGGAAAAGGTGGATGGTAACACGGGAAAAGCTGTCGAGAGCGGTTCGCTGAAGGTCTTTCTCAAGGCCATCGAAGAAAATGAGAAGCAGCGGATTCCGAACCTCGCGACAAGCGCCTGCGGGGAAAGTGCCATCGCTGCGCTGATGATGCTGACGGAAGACGGGGATTACGAATACCGTCACATTCAATATCGCAATTCCGGTGATGCAGCTACCGCTCCGAAAGACGAAGTGGTCGGTTATCATGCGTTTGCCATCGTTCGAAAGACTTCTGAAAAATCCGGATTTGTCTTGACCGATCAGGAGAAGAAGACCTTGCTGAAAATCGCCCGTCAGACGATCGCCAACAAATTGGTGGATGCTGAAGAAGCGCCTTGCGATACGAGCGAACTGACTGAAACACTGAAACTGCACTGCGGTGCCTTCGTAACGCTCACGAAGAATGGACAACTAAGAGGCTGCATCGGACATTTCGGTTCCGACGAGCCGCTTTACAAAACCGTAGAATCAATGGCAGAAGCAGCCGCGTTCGAAGATCCGCGCTTCCGTCCTCTCCGTATCAGCGAACTGGACGAGATCGAAGTCGAGATCTCCGTTCTTACGCCCATGAAACGGATCCACGACGTCAGCGAATTTACTTTAGGGAAACAGGGAATCTATATGCGCAAAGGATTCCAAGCCGGGACATTCCTGCCGCAGGTGGCCGACGAGACGCATTGGACGAAGGAGGAATTCCTCGGTCACTGTGCCCGCGACAAAGCCGGAATCGGTTGGGACGGCTGGAAAGAGGCGGAACTTTATACATACGAAGCATTGGTCTTCAAGGAGAGCGGAAAATGATGCACGAATCACTGTACAGCACAAAGAGCGACAAAGGCGTTCAATGCGGGATCTGTCCGCACAAATGCAATCTCAGCGAAGGACAGCGTGGACTTTGCAAAAGCCGCATCAATCGTGGCGGCAGGCTCATCACGGAAGCGTACGGCCATCTTTGTGCACTGCACATCGATCCCGTGGAGAAAAAGCCGCTGCTCCATTTCTATCCGAACAGCCGATGTCTCTCGTTGGCTGCTACAGGTTGTAACTTTGCCTGCCGAAACTGTCAGAACTGGGAGATTTCGCAAGCGGAACCTGCATCCATTCCTTCGGAATATTATCCGCCCGAACAGATTGTCAAGACCTGCCTCGAAACGGATTGCCCAGCCATTGCATACACTTACACCGAGCCAATCACCTTCTTCGAATATATGTACGACACGGCGAAGCTGGCTCACGAGATCGGCATCCGCAATATCCTCGTATCGGCCGGATATATCAATGAAGCGCCGCTTCGTCAGCTCTGCGAAGTGATTGATGCGGCCAACATCGACCTCAAATCATTCAGTGACGAGCTTTACGTGAAGATCAACTGCGGGCATCTGGCGCCTGTTCTGGATACGCTCCAAACAATGAAGGAAGCAGGCGTCTGGCTTGAGATCACCAATCTCGTCATTCCGACTGTCAACGACTCTATGGATATGATCCGCGAGATGTGCCATTGGTTGTCAAAGAACGGATTCAAAGATACGCCGCTTCATTTCAGCCGGTTCTTTCCGATGTATCAGATGCAGGACATTCCGCCGACGCCTGTCAAAACACTGATTGAAGCTCGCGATATCGCAAGGGAAGAGGGATTGGAATTTGTCTATATCGGAAACGTGGACAACGCAGATATGGAAAGCACCTTCTGTCCGTCATGTCATCATTTGCTTGTCAAACGCAACGGTTATCACATCCTCCGATATCATGTTACCTCGGAAGGAAAATGTGAATATTGCAAGACTGCAATTCCCGGACATTGGGGTGAAAAATTAATCAGATAAGGCTGAGATTTATACATTTATATTTTGTTTTCAAAAAAAAAAAAATAGCTTTGCGACATAGAAGAGTAATAACATTCCGTCCATCATCGAAATCCTGCCCTTCTGAATGTTTTAACTATACGTCAAATTAAAAAAGAAAAGATCATGAAAACGAATCGTTATTTATCTGTTCTGTTCAGTTTCCTATTCCTTGCCTCCTTCATACCTATGACGAGCTGTGGAGATGATGACAATTCCAAGTCAGACAACCCGACCGCAGAAACCATCAACAAGTCGGACTATGTGGAGTCTTCAAAAGAATATCTGTCGAGATTCAAAAATCTCATCTACGTTCAGTTTAACGACAATGTCAGCGCAAGCCAGAAAGAAAAGACGCTTAGCAGCCTCGGAGTCACCAACACGAAGGCCGTTTACGAAAACGTCTATTTCATCGACAGCGACATGCTTGCCGGATTGGCTCAATTATCACAAACGACAGAAGGCGTAAAATACATGTCGTACGTCTATGAAGTCAACGGAAGCATTGAGATTCCGATGGGCATTCTTGTTGCTCTGCCAAAGGATCAGCAGATCTCAGACGTTCTGAGCAAACTCGGCATTGCCTATACATCCGCCGAGAACAAAGGGGATTATTACCTTATAACCCTCAGCTCCGGATTCGATGCCATCAAAATTACCAATCAGATTCACACGTCCGGCACCGTCACCTATGCCGAGCCCAATTTTACGACCTACACATTAAACTTGATGTAAAAAAACAAGGCTGCGTCCGTATGTACCTTTTCCTCTCGCAGTTAGGAGATGGATGAGCGCATCGAAATCGTTGAGTAGTTCGATTGAAAGCAGTTCCCACAATTCATAAAATAGTGGAAACTGCTTTCGCTATACAGCGAAACGGATGCAAAATTCAAAAGGAGGCTTTCGCTGGGTAGCGAA
>CAZIVE010000009.1:0-5628 GCA_964542435.1 uncultured Parabacteroides sp. | reverse complement strand
AAAAACGTATCAAACATCTAAAATCTTTCAAACGACAGAAGCGCCACTAAATATTTCTTACAGAATCAGCTCTGAGCAAATGAAAATTTTGTAAGTTTGTCATGTAACCCTTACTAATACTGTGCGATGATGAAAATCCGATTTAGACTCCTTTTGAACGCACTTCTGTCTTTTTATACAATCACAGCAGCTGCTCAGATGACGACGATGGCGCCGCCCGACTCACTGATCACCGTAGGATATGCCACGGGTAGCTTGAAGAACTTTTCCGGCTCGGTGGACAAGATCACGGAGATGCAGATGAACAACAAAGATCAGATCACCAATCCGCTGGATGCCATCCGCGGGCGTGTCGCCGGTCTGACCATCCAGCATGGTTCCAACGGCACAGCCACGCTTGACGCCGTACGACTCAGAGGTACGACCTCACTGACCAGCGGCAACAACCCGCTGATCATCGTGGACGGAGTCTTTGGCGATCTGAGTCTGCTGCAGTCCATCTATCCCACCGACATCGAAAGCTTCACCATTCTGAAGGATGCCTCGGAGACTTCGCAATACGGATCGCGCGGGGCTTCGGGTGTCATCGAGATAACGACACAGAAGGGAACGATCGGCAAGACGCGCGTCAACTACAACGGCAGCTTCGGCCTCGCTTCGGTCTATAAGACGCTGAAGATGTTGAGCGGCGATGCGTTTCGCAATGTGGCAGCCGACCGCAGCATCTCCATTCTCGATAAAGGATACAACACCGATTTTCAGAAAGAGATCGAGCAGACAGCCTTCCAGCAGCAGCATCACATCGCCTTTTACGGAGGATCGGAAGCGTCGAGTTATCGCATTTCCCTCGGATATATCGACAAAGAGGGCGTGATTCTGCCGGAAGACACCCGCAATTTCACCTCCAACATGAACATGTCGCAGGATGTGTTCAACGGATTTATCAAGGTGGAACTGGGTATGTTCGGATCGATTCAGAAAAATGACAATCTTTTTGATTACCAGAAGACCTTCTATTCCGCAGCAGCTTTCAATCCCACTTTCCCCAACCACAGAAACACGACGACCGGATCGTGGGATCAGATCACGGAGGCAAGTCAGATCACCAATCCGTTGGCCTGGATGTCAGTGAAGGACCACGACGACAACTCGCACATCAGTACGCATGCCCGGCTCACCTTCAATCTTCCTGCTGACCTGAAGCTGACGCTATTCGGCGCCTATACCTATAATATTATCGAGAACTCACAGTATCTTCCGACGTCGGTTTGGGCGCATGGCCAGGCTTACCGTGGCACGAAGAAGAGAGAATCGTTGTTGGGAAATGCCATGTTGACCTATCGCAAGAAGTTTCAGAAGCATCTTCTCGAATTGCTGGCGTTGGGCGAACTTCAGAAAGAGACCTATAACGGTTATTACACGACGGTGACCAATTTCAACACCGACCAATTCGGCTACGACAATCTGCAGGCAGGCGCCGTCAGACTTTGGGAAGGAACCGGATCCTATTACGAATCACCGCATCTCGTCTCGTTTATGGGACGTGCCAACTATACCTACGACGACCGTTTTATCCTTACCTTCAACGCCCGCACCGACGCATCCTCCAAGTTCGGTTCGAACCACAAATGGGGATTCTTCCCGTCTGTGTCGGCCGCATGGAACGTCTCGAGAGAAGCATTCATGAAAGAGATCACCTTCATCAATGACTTGAAAGTGAGAGCGGGCTACGGCCTCGCGGGCAATCAGGACGGCATCGATTCCTACACAACATTGAGTCTCGTGCAGCCGAACGGCGTCGTTCCGGTCGGGACGTCTGCCATGGTTTCGCTGAGCGAGTTCCGCAACACCAATCCCAATCTGAAATGGGAAGTGAAGCGTACGTTCAATGCCGGATTCGACATCACAATGCTCGACAACCGTCTGCTGCTCTCGGCCAATTACTACAACTCCAAGACGAATGACATGCTTTATCTCTATAACGTCGGCGTGCCGCCCTTCGCCTACAGCGAACTGCTAGCCAACATCGGTTCAATGCGCAACGACGGTGCCGAGATCTCCATCGGCTTCACGCCGCTTCGCACGGCTGACATGGAACTCAACATCAACGCCAATCTCACTTTCCAGCGCAACAAGTTGCTCTCTTTGAGCGGCACATACGAAGGACAGGGCATCTCCGCACCCGCTTACAAGAGTCTCGCCAGCCTGAACGGTGCAGGATTCCACGGCGGATACAATCACATCGTCTATCAGATCGTGGGACAGCCTCTCGGTGTATTCTATCTGCCGCACTGCACCGGTCTGAAATCCGACGGAGCCGGAGGATATACCTACAATGTGGCTGACCTCAACGGCAACGGTGTCAATCTGGAAGATGGCGAGGATCGCTATGTCGCTGGACAGGCCGTTCCGAAACGGTTGTTGGGTTCGAACATCAGTTTCCGTTACAAGCGGGTGGATATTGCCGTGCAGATGAACGGAGCGTTCGGCCACAAGATCTATAACGGCACATCGCTGACCTATATGAACATGAACAGCTTTCCCGAATACAACGTGATGGCGAAGGCCCCAAAGCAGAACATCAAGGATCAGACGGCCACCGATTATTGGCTGGAAAAAGGCGACTACCTGAACTTCGATTACGTCACGGTAGGTTGGAATGTGCCGACGGGCAAAGCCGCCAAATATCTGCGTTCGCTCCGCCTCTCGCTGACCGTCAACAATCTTGCAACCATCTGCAGCTATTCCGGACTGACGCCGATGATCAACAGTTCGACAGTGAACAGTACGCTCGGCGTGGACGACAAACGAAGTTATCCGCTGGCTCGCACCTATACGATGGGATTAAGTGTCAACTTCTAAATCGAAAGCCATGAAAAAGACAAGCTTCTATATATTGCTGATATGCTGCTTCTCCGCAGCGCTCTCTTCCTGCGACAAATTTCTGGAAGAGAATCCGAAGGACAAACTATCCGAAGACGAAGTGGACAACACACTCTCCTCTGTCTATCTTAATGATGTGGCTTCGATCTACAACTACGTCGGCGGCTACAGCGACAGCCAGGGATTGCAGGGCACCGGCCGCGGCGTCTATGATCTAAACACCTTCACCACCGACGAAGCCATCATGCCGACACGCGGTGCAGACTGGTACGACGGCGGTTTCTGGCAAGGCCTCTTCCTACATAAATGGGGCGTTGACAACGATGCCATCCAAGCCACATGGGAATATCTTTACAAAGTGGTCAGTTTAAGCAATAAATGTATCAAACGCATCGAGATCTTCCAGCAAACACATACCAACAGCGAGCTACCGGCTTATCTGGCTGAAGTGCGTTCCGTACGCGCCCTGTTTTACTACTATCTGATGGATCTGTTCGGCAGAGTTCCCATCATCACGTCGCCCGACGTGACCATCAGTGATGTGAAGCAGAGCGAACGCAAAGAGGTATTCGAATTCATCGTGAAGGAGCTGCAGGAATGTGCCCCGCTGCTTTCCACGGATCACAGCAATCTTTCCGGCAATTACTACGGAAGGATGACGCGTCCGGTGGCTTACTTTCTTCTTGCAAAAATGGCGCTCAATGCCGAAGTCTTTACCGACAACGACTGGACAGACAGTTCAAAGCCCGACGGAAAATCCATCTATTTCACAGTCGGAGGCAAACAGCTCAACGCCTGGCAAACCGTCGAAGCGTATTGCGACAGTCTGAGCAGCATGAACTATCAGCTTGAGACGAAGTACGAGACTAACTTCGCCGTCTATAACGAAGGCTCGACAGAGAATATCTTCACCATACCGATGAACAAGACGCTTTACACGAATCAGATGCAGTATCTCTTCCGCTCCCGCCATTACAACCATGCAAAAGCATACGGTTTGGGCGGCGAGAACGGTTCAAGTGCGACGATCGAAGCGCTGAAGGTGTTCGGATATGACACAGAATCTGTGGATCCTCGCTTTACTAAATGTTACTTCGCTGGAATCGTCTATGACCTGAAAGGAAATGTCGTCAAGCTGGACGACGGAACGACCGTATTGGAATATATGCCGTGGGAAGTAGCGCTCGATGTCTCGGACAGTCCATATCAGAAGACAGCCGGTGCACGCATGAAGAAATATGAAGTGGATCCAACGGGGACGAAAGACGGCAAACTGATGGAAAACGACATCGTGCTATTCCGTTATGCCGATGCCCTTCTGATGAAGAGCGAAGCGAAGGTGCGCAACGGCGAGGATGGCGATGCAGAACTGAACGAAGTCCGCAGCCGTGTCAGAGCCTCCTATCGCAAAGCTACCTTGGCCAATCTCCTCGATGAGCGTCTGCTCGAACTGGCTTGGGAAGGCTGGCGCAGACAGGACCTGATCCGTTTCGGAGCGTTCACACGCGCCTACAGCAGTCGTCCGCAGCTGGCTAACGAATCCAACGGCTACACCACCGTTTTCCCGATTCCAGAGAAAGTCCGGCTGAAGAACACACAGCTTACACAGAATCCGGGTTACTAAATATACGGGAGAAACGGAATTTATCTATCTTTGACGGCTTCAACAAAAGGGAAGACTCAGATCACCATGGAGAAAGAACGACTGACTAAAGAATTAGAGACAGAGAAGATTGGCAAATTGCTTTTCCGATATGCCTTGCCATCTATCATTTCGATGACGGCAACCTCCATCTATAATGTAATCGACAGCATCTTCGTCGGCCATGGAGTGGGTCCGCTGGCACTTTCCGGACTGGCCGTGACGTTGCCATTCATGAATATTATCATAGCTTTTTCCACACTGATCGGCGTGGGAACAGCAACGCTGATGTCAATGCGTCTCGGACAAAAAGACTATGACACGACCAAGATGATTCTCGGCAACTCCACCACATTAAGTATCCTTGCCGGACTGCTCATGATTCTACTCGGCATATTCTTCCTCGATCCGATCCTAATCTTCTTCGGAGCTTCAGCCAACACACTGCCCTATGCCCACGACTTCATGACAGTATATCTGGCCGGAAACATTTTCGCACAACTCTTCTTCAGTCTGAATGCACTGCTCAGAGCAACCGGCGCTCCGAAAATGGCCATGATCTCTATCATCGGGACCGTCGTCATCAACACCGCGCTCAATCCTCTGTTCATCTTCGGTCTTCACATGGGCATTCAAGGAAGTGCTTTGGCTACTGTCATTTCGCAGGCTGTAATGCTAATCTGGCAGATACGGTTCTTCAGCAACAAGAAGAATATCGTACATTTCCAGAAAGGCACATTCGGATTGCGCCGCGTGATTGTCAGAGACGGTCTTTCGTTTGGTATTTCCTCCTTTCTGATGCACATTGCCTCTTGCATTGTCGTGATTATCATCAACAACGGACTGAGTCGTTACGGCGGGGATATGGCTGTCGGCGCATACGGCATTGTGACGCGATTCTCCTTCATTTTCGGAATGCTCGTCATCGGACTGATCCAAGGCATGCAGCCAATTGCAGGATACAACTACGGTGCAAAGCTCTATCCACGCGTCACGCAAGTGCTGAAAGTCTCCATTCTGTGGGCGACCGTGGCCATGTGTATCGGATTCTTCCTGGGCGAACTCTGTCCAAGAGCCGTTACGATCATGTTCACGAACGACGA
>CAZIVE010000008.1:0-47083 GCA_964542435.1 uncultured Parabacteroides sp. | reverse complement strand
CTCAAACCGACCGTGATCGATGGTACATACAATATCTCGGAACAGTTTGGCTTTGCCAAAGCTCCCGCAGAGGTTAAGCTTCATTTCAAACCTACAGCAACGCAGGGTGTCTATGGTGTGAAACTCAGCAATAAGCAGGGACAGTATTTCTCTATTTCATACGACATTGCTACACGTACCTTTACCATCGACAGAACCCATGCTACGGCCGAACATTTCTCGGATAAGTTTGATGGCAAGACTTCGTTTGTCAATCCTTCCTCTGAATCACCGGATCAATGGTCTTTGATTCTCGACGTCTCTTCGGCCGAACTCTTTACATGCAGTGGCAAGGTCGTCGCAACAGAGGTCTTTTATCCGACTCCACCATTCGACATCATCGAAGCCTTTGCTTCGGGATCACCGGTAACCTTGACAGGCGGACAAGTGATCGAATTCCATAGCGTCTGGTAGGAGAGGAGCAATCTATAAAGAAATAGTCCGTTTTGAGACGAACCGATTGTTTTGTTTTGTAATTTGCCGTCCAAACGGAATACATTTGTATTCATCTTAAATATAAATATCATGAAAATTGAAAAACCGATTGTTGTAGGAATTGGTGAGCTGCTTTGGGATATGCTTCCCACTGGTAAACGTGCAGGCGGCGCACCTATCAACTTCGTATATCACGCCACACAGCTGGGTGCTGAAGGTTATGCATTGAGTGCTGTGGGTAAAGATGAGCTCGGTACGGAGATCCTCGAAGAGCTGAAGAAGAACCATATCGATAATCTCGTCACTTCTGTGGATTATCCCACCGGCACAGTGAATGTGTCACTCGTGGATGGCAATCCGACTTACACCATCATCGAAGGCGTTGCATGGGATCACATTCCCTTTACCGACAAAGCCAGGGATCTTGTCAGACATGCCAATGCCGTATGCTTTGGTACGCTTGCACTTCGTTCCGATGAATCTCGTGAGACCATCTTCAAACTGCTTCGTTCCCTTCCGGATCGCTGCATGCGCTTCTTCGACGTGAATATCCGCCAGCATTTCTATTCCAAGCTACTCATTGCAGAACTTCTTAAAGAGGCTACCGTTCTGAAGGTCAACGATGAAGAACTGGTACTGCTCCGCTCTATGTTTAATCTTGAAGGCAGCGATCGCGATGTTTGCCTTTGGTTCTTGAAGCGTTGCAATCTCGATTACGTCATCCTCACCGCCGGAGCTGAATACAGCACGATCTATTCCAATAAGGAAGAGTCCACCATTCAGACACCGAAAGTGAAAGTGGCTGATACCGTGGGAGCTGGCGACTCCTTCAGTGGAGCCTTCGTCTATTCCATACTGACAGGTCACACCTTGGCAGAGGCCCATCGCTGTGCAGTGGAGACAGCTGCATTCGTCTGTACCAAAAGTGGCGCTTGGCCGGCATATCATTGACATAATGGGACATTCGCCTCTGTATTCGGAGACGAATGTTTTGTTAAATAAGAAAGAATCATTACTTTTGTCAAATCAGAAATCCCTAAAAAACATAATCATGGCAGATACTAAGAAGTTAATTAAAGACGCAGAGGAGAAGATGAGCTTTGCCATCCAGTTCCTTGACGAAGCACTTGCCCGTATTCGTGCGGGGAAAGCCAATCCTCATATTCTGGACTGTGTGAAAGTCCCGTACTACGGTAGCGTGGCTCCTTTGAACAATGTAGCCACCATAACCGTTCCAGACGCACGTACAATAATGGTTACGCCCTGGGAAAAGAAGATGATCAAAGATATCGAGAAAGCAATCCAGAACTCCGAGGTTGGCATTACGCCGGAAAACAATGGAGAGGTGATCCGTTTAGGCATTCCTCCGTTGACTGGAGAACGTCGTACGCAGCTTTCCAAGCAGTGCAAGAAGGAAGCCGAAGAGGCTAAGATGAGCGTTCGTAATGCTCGTCGTGAAGCATTTGATGCCCTCAAGAAGAGTATCAAGGCTGATTCAGTTCCGGAAGACGTTGAGAAAGATGCCGAGGATGAAGTGCAGAAGATCCACGATAAGTATATCAAGAAGATTGATGAGATCCTCGATAAAAAAGATAAAGAGATCATGTCAGTCTGATCTTGCGCATGAAAGGACTTGTCATTAAAAACACAGGCAGCTGGTACACGGTGCGTACAGAGGATGGGCGCACCGTGGACAGCAAAATCAAAGGGACATTCCGCCTCAAGGATATCAGAACCACTAATCCTGTCGCTGTCGGTGACCATGTTTCCATCGATATCAATCCAGAAGGCACCGCTTTTATCACCGACATCGAACAGCGCAGAAACTACATCATTCGTCGTGCTTCCAATCTCTCCAAACAGTGTCAGATCATCGCATCCAATATCGACCAGGCGCTTCTGATTGTAACCGTCAACTATCCTATCACCACCACCACTTTCATTGACAGATTCCTTGCTTCTGCCGAAGCCTATAACGTTCCTGTGGAGATTGTCTTCAACAAGATGGACCGTTATAATATGGACGATATGAATATACTTGAAACACTTACCGAACTTTATACATCCATCGGGTATAAGTGCTCAAGGATCTCCACACGCAACGGCAACGGATTCGAAGCCTTCCAAGCTCATCTCCAGGGGAAAGTTTCTGTCCTTTCCGGCCATTCCGGAGTAGGGAAGTCCACTATTATCAATAAGCTTGTCCCTGAGGCCGATCTTCGTACAGGCAACATCTCTGACTATCACAACAAAGGCATGCACACGACGACCTTCTCAGAGATGATCGCTCTTCCAGGCGGCGGTTATGTGATAGATACTCCAGGTATCAAAGGATTCGGAACATTCGACATGGAGGACGCAGAGATCTCACATTACTTCCCGGAAATATTTAAAATCTCTTCCGAGTGCAGGTTCAATAACTGTACACATCGCCATGAACCCGGTTGTGCTGTACTTCGTGCCGTAGAAGAACATGTCATCAGCCTCTCGCGCTATCACAGTTACCTCAGTATTCTTGAAGACCGTCTGCAGAATAAGTACCGCGAAGAGTATTGATTGCATCTCTTTCTCTATTCTACATTCCTTTCACTCACCATTGTATCTGTCTTTTCTTTCTGCATACCAACTTTTGTATGCAGATGATACTCTTCTGCCTAAATATTATCATCAGCATACATGCAAGATAATATATTTTAGAGATTCTATCCATTGAAGCATGCAGATCCTTATGGTTCTTCTTGTTTATTACCAACTGCATACTACAATGATAATGATTTTATCGAAATATGACCATCTTCACATGCAAACCGTCTTATAAACCCAATTTCCTGCCCTAGTTCATCCTTCATTAATCTGAAATCATTCAAACTTAGCCCATCTGCACATGCAGATTGTACTATGACGACCGAATCATAGTAATCTGCATACTACAATCATTCGAAATTCATAACATGCAACTTTTGCATGTGTGCGGATAGGACAACATCCTGCGATGCAGATGCAACATTGTACATCTGTATGATGTTAATCTAAATTTGATGATTTGCTTAACGTTGCAATGAGAATCGCAGTGTGACGCCGTAATTGGAGTTTGATGTCGGATAGGCTGTGCTGGAGACGAGCGGCGTATTGATCTGCAAATCGTAGAATGCGCGGAGCGTGAGAGAACGGCTGACACCATAATCCGCACTGAACTGGATCGTCTTCGCAACGTTTCCGCTTGTGGCTTGTGTAAGCTGATCCTGGATCTTGCGAAGCAGAGACTGCGTCTTGCGGTAGGAGAAGTCGAGCCGAACTGTAAGATCATTGCTGAAGCCTTGAGATTTCTTGGCCTTGAGCACTTTGTTAAATTCAGCCATCTTGTAACCCATGCCCACGATGATCTCTTTGCTGAGAGCCTCTACAATCTGATAGGATGAGACGCTCAGACTGAGGTTGCGCGTCGTGTTGTATGAGAGCGTTCCCGTCACATTGTTGAGGAAGGTTGCGTCCACACCCAGCAGCGGATTGAATCCTTCTACAATGTTCACCGATTGGATCTGATAGGCTGAGGATGGTGTAGGATTGCCTGTCTGCGTGTCTTGGATAAAGCCCAGTCCGTTGCCTGCGTTCAGCCAATTCAAGTCAGATGAGAAGGAACCCACGCTGTAAGAGCAGCGATACTGGTGCGTCAACATCAGACTCTTGAGATATCTCTTGAATACGGGCACTCTTATCAGTCCGTCGTAGGTGATTCTCCAGTTCGGCAGCAGACTGCTCAGCGATGGGAAGGCAGTGAGGCCTACTTTGTCCGGACTCTGTCCTGTGTAAGCTGCCAAGAAGGCAGGAATCAGAACGTCGGTTGAGTTGATACCTACTGTTCCGTTATCTGTGCTGAATGCTTTGCCTGCGAGCGTGCTGTTCTCAAGGAATCCGCTGTTTGGATAGCTCGTCGTACTGTATTTGGCGATGAGTCGGTTCGCAATCTTCTCTCTATACTCGAGAAATTTCGTGAACGTCTCCGATGCATAACCGTTGTTGGCATTTCCTGTGCCCTTAAAGAAACTCTTGGCTGCAATAGTGGTCATCGTGAAATTACCACCCATTTGCTCCGGCATATTGTCGTACATATAATAGATATCGCTGGTACGTGTATCCACTCTACTTCCGTTGAGGTCAATCTTCAGACCGGTGATGGGTTCCAGTGTCGCGCGGATGTTCCAGGTATCCGCATGGTTAATGATGGCCGGGTTGACATTATCTGTGTTCATCACGAGCCAGCTTCTGTCGGCCGCATCATTGATGAAGCTTCGCCGGACGTCACCGAAGGCGAACGCTAAACCTGGTGCCATCACGGCTCCTTGCTTCTGTCCGAGCATGTCACCCACTTCCGGTCGATAGCCCGGTAACTGCATACCGGCAGTGTTTGAGTAGCTGATGTTGATCCTGCGTACCATCATGAGGAATCTCGCAGTGCGATCCAATGAGTTGGTGAAGAACGATTCGGAACTGTTCGGTCCCGGATAGATCGTTACGGTCAAGTGGGCTGTATCCTTGTTTAGAATCTGTATCTCAGCCATGTTGAGTGGCTTGAATCGGATCGCATAGAATTTGCCATCGGCTCCGCGTGCCCTCACATGTACTTTCTTTGTGAGCATATTGTGACGGATGACGACACCGCTATCCAGATTCAGCTGGATCTCCTTCTCGAACTTTATCTCCTTTTTAACTCTCGACGCCTCTTTGTTTCGTGCAGCCGTCGTATATTTTTGGTTGACCCGCTTCAGGTATTTGTTCATGTCATAGAGCTGTTGCAGGTTGAATGAGCTTTGAACATCCATCTGACGCTGGTTGGTGATGGTATTTCCTATCTCCGTTTCACTGTCATCCACCTGTGCACTTCGTGCCCAATTGTAAACTGCATTGTAATTGACAGATCCGTTCACCCAGTTCAGTACAGGAATGTATTGGAACGGCATGGTATAGGTTGCCGTAAATGTTTGGTCGTATTTCATTGGCGTACCGAAGTCGCGGATACTCTGCATGACAGAGTCCTTCCATACCTTATACTGATCCGGATTGAGCTTTTTGTTCACCTGAACGTAAGGCTCCTCGATACGAGCATTCGTGCCGGAGTTGAAGGAGAAGTTCAAGCTGTTCGTAAGATTCCAGCGCAGTGCGAAGGCTCTGTCCCAAAGGAATGTCTGACTGAATGACACGGGGATGTTATTCTCTCCTGTGGTATTGTTCAAGTCACGCAGCTGGATCTCATAGTAATTACGTGTCATCACCGTCTGGAAGTTGATGCTCGATGGCAGATAATTGAGACTAAGCTGTTTTGCATATTGGGTGTAGCCATTTGTCTTTTTCATCTTGGAGAAAGGCTTGTATGGCTTTGCGTACGGCGTGTAGTTATACGCGAAGTTGCCGTTCCAGTTTTTCGTTGTCTCGTAAGCAGTCTCCGGATTTCGGTTGTCGGTTTCGCTATACGAATACCCGAACGAGAAGTTTGCGGGATCATACGGCATCGGCGTCTTGCTGCGGATATCTGCATGTACATTATTGAGTGATATGCTCTTTATTGTAGCTACAGTCTGCGAATAATTCTTTATGGAATCCTTCTCAGCCTTCGTCTCAGCATCCTTGAGCGCATCCTTGATCTTTATATCGGTATTGAGCGGGTCATAAAGTGGAGTCGTTGTCTCTTTTGAGTAAGCGTAGTACAGCGGAATGCTTACTTTCGCCTTCTCAGGGAAGAATTTGCCCAACTCTATCTGTGTGCTGACGCTATACTGTGAATAGTCGTTCAGGCTTCGTTCGGAAATGGACTGATCCAATGATCCGAAGCCTGCTGTCTGCATTCGTCCGGCCATGTTCACCGTTCCGAGGTCTGACAATGCCACATTCAATGATGCATCTGCAGCCCAACCACCATTGTCGTTGAAGTCGGTCATTCGAAGCTCATTGACCCAAACTACAGCGCTCTTGATATCTTTGGAGTTATTACGTACGCCGATCATAATGGTCTTCACCTCACCGAGAGTAGGATTACCTTTGACTGAGATTTTATTGAGCGTATTGTCGGGATCGTAGTCTGAATATACCGTTGAGTAGGAGACGTTGTTAGTTCCGGCTCTCTTCTCCTTGTCACGTGCCCGTTTCAGGTTCGTAAGTATCTCGAGGCGGAAGTTGAGCATGTTGGATTGCGGCCATACCTTTTCGCGGTCTGTCGCACTGTTGGAACTGTATGAACTGGAGGCCGGAGTTAATGCCATCGGTACCTCATATTCGTAGTAGTTGTTCTTGTAGTCCGAACCGAGGCGGATAAATACGGAGAGATCGTTGTTTGAGAGTCCCGTAACGTCACCGACCAGTGCTTCAGCATGAGTGAAGAGTTGCATGCGGTTGTAATGACGAAGGTCATAGCTGGATGTCTTATATACAGCCAATGCATCTTGCGAAGCCAAGTTGTTGACCTTCAGCTGAAGGGCCTGCTCGTTCTGCTGCAAAAGTTGTGGCTGGCTCGAGTCAAACATACGTGAAACGCCAGGAGGCAATACATAGTTGACTGGTTCGCGCTTCGAGTTCTCTTCGATATTGACTGACGACACTTCCAATGTCCCATTGATGGCAGGTGTGACGCCGATAGGAGCGAGTGACTGCTGATAAGAACGCCAGTCGCCTCTGACGAGTTGAAGTGTTGCGAAACGAAGAATGGTGGAATCTTTGAATCCTGTCATGAACATTCTCATGAAACGAACGCTCGAGAAGTCTGAAATGGAACCAACTTTTCTATCATATCCATTGATCGGAATCTTGAACAGATACCATTTTACTTTCTCCTTCGTACCGTTCATCAGCGTCGCTTCCGGTTCTTGGATATCCTCGATGTAATTCTCGCCCACCTGCATGTCTTTCGGACGCAGTGATACTTTGTATTCGAAATACTTCTCAGTCTCGTTGAGCGTATTGTCCTGGTTGAGGTCCTCTACGTCAGGCGTCGTCTTTCCGGAGGCGTCGTAGGTGCCCGTTGATTCTGGTGAGTTGCCTTCCGTACCGTTGTAATGCTTGTAACGTGTAAGAATGTCGGCCTGTTCTGCATCGTAGTCATCACCGCGGAAGTAGTGGTAGTTATCACCGGCGGGATCGTTCAGCGGCGAGAACTGATCATTCTGCATCTTCTGCAAAGTCTCTCCACTCAGTTTCGCCTTCAATTTCTCAAGATACTGTACGTAGGTCGGATACGTCTTCTCCTCATCGGTTGACAAACCATTCAGACCGACATCCTGAAGCGTTCGGGTTCCCGTAGTATTATCGAATGCATACACGGTGCTTTGTACGTTCGGCACCTTGCCCCAAACCGTTGAATCCACCTTGCTTTGGTTTCCATCCACAGGCATTCCGTTCTCGAAGAACTTCTTTTCATCTTTCAAGATATCTTCAGACACTTCACCCAAGTTGAAATAGAGATCTCCACCGCTTGCATTCTGATTATAGATGAAAGGATCCATCATCCAGAACTCAATATACTGTATGTTGGCTGTCTCGAAGTTGCTCTGGTCTATCTTACGCATGATGCCACCCCAACGTTTCTCAGGGTTGGCAAGTGTACCATCTGCATTGACATTGTCCACGTCGAGGTTGTACGGACCACGTTCTTTGGGGTAGTAAGCCACGTTGAGGACAGACAACATGGTGTTTTCATTGGTAGAGACATCCTTGGTCGGGTAGATCTCCGTGTAGGGAATGCCACGCGTATAATGGTTCGACAGCATATCGTTGGTCATGTAGCGTGGACGCGACGTGGATGTCTTACGTGTGAATATGCCGTCGATATAATACCAAGCCATCAATGCACGGTTTTTACCGTAGGCAATATCGTTCGTTTTGGTTGCTTCAGGGAAGAGCGCGTCAGCTCTATCGTCGTAGGGAACGCTGGCGAGACTCCATGAGTATGGGCTTTGCATATCGTAGCCGCTCTGTGTGGACTCGAAGTCATCGAGGTAAGAATAGCCGCCGGTATATTTGTTCTGATAGTGTCCGGCAATCAGATTGGCGACGTCGGCATTAAACGATATCTGGCTGGGCTTGGTCAGTGAGAGCAGAGGCAGTTTGTCCAGCATATTGGTGAGCCATTGGCTTTCGCCTCTGTACGCCCCATTGAATCCCCACAGCGTATTCTTGACGGATTCATCTCCGATTGTTGTCTTTACCGTTAACGGCATTTCCGACAGGTGCATGATGGTACCGCCCAATGTGAAATTCTTAGAGAAGTCATAACCCAAATCCAATCCCATCATCGTCTTGCGCTGCATACTGTAGGAAGACTGATTCTCGAGAGAGACGGAGATAGATGTTCCGCTCGAGATGATACTTTCATTAAGAATCGTCACCGTTCCCGAAGTGTAGTCCACGGTGTAGTCCACATTCTCGGTAAGCGTAGCTCCTGCAGCTCTCACAACGACTGATCCTCTGGCTACATTGGTCGCACCCAAAGAGATTTCCGCACTCGACGAGGCTTTGTATTCACCTCGCAGAATGAATTTATTCTTCTCTGCGATCTGCTGGGCTACTGTCTTGGTGGAGTCGTATAGTTCTTGATAGACATATTTCTTGGCAATCGTAGGATCGCCGATCTTGCTGGCCAGATAGGATCCGAACGGCTGAACTTCCGGAAAATAGATGCGGCCATTGGTGGCATCCACTGTGTAGCCATCGATAAAGTCGAAGTATCCATCCGGATGTGCTTCGTTGTTCTTGTCCAAACGATCTGCTCCGAGTACGCGTATCAAGATGGTATTCTTAACGTTGCCTTCAGGCAGATAGTTGACGTAGGTACCGGTCGTATCGCTTTGGAAGAGTACGTTCAGCTGGAATTTATCCTTCTCGATGGAGTAGGCTCCCAATGAATAGACGTTTTTCATCATCAGGTTCCAGGTCGGCATCGAAGGTGAGTTGGTGGTTCCTTTCAGCAGTTTGACATAGAGACATTCGGTGGTGTTGGTGGTGTTGTCCGTGGAGAATTCACCCACCTGATAGGTTTTTCCGTCTTTGTACGTATAAGAATAAGCTACACCCAGCACTTCATCCGGTTGCAGCTGGGTTTTCAGTGAGATATAGCCCAGTGTTTTGTTTACTGTATATTCGGATTCATTCAGCAGGCGTGCGCTTTCGACCTTCTCGAAGTCTTTTCCATTGTCAAGCACACCACCGATAGCCTGTGTCACTTGACCGATATCCCTTGCCGTCGGATAGGCGCTAGTAATAGTCGGATAGAGCGAGTTGGAACGGTTATAAGGCCATCCTTCAGATGTTGCAGACTGAACGAAGCCTGTGTTACTGATGTGTTTCGATTCGCCAAGGTCTGCGAAGGCTACAATATTGCGTGAACTGGTGTAGTCAGCCTTCTTGTTGGTAATCCATACTTCAATACGCGTAATCTTTACGCCGGATGTGACGGTCGGAAGACTCTTGACATAGTTGTCATAGTTGTCATAGAAGAAATGAGACAGGAAGAAGTGGCGGCTCTCTTCGTAGTCGTCTGCCGTGATCTCAAAGGGCTTGGTTTGTGCCCCGCCTTTCGAAGTAACGGTCTTGGATTCTGATTCCTGCTGTGCGAGTAGCGCGTTGACACGAAGCTTGCCGAATTGCAATGCAGCTTTCATACCAAAGAGAGCAGCTCCACCGTTTATCAGTGAGTTGCCCGTAGTCATGCTGACGTTGCCCGCTTCCAACGACTTGATGATTTCATCTTCATCGCCCGTATAGGCCAATTTCAGCTTCTTTGAATCGAAGTCAAACTGTGTCTCAGTGTTGTAGTTCATGCCGAAATTGACTTTGGTACCAACCGACGCCTTTACGTTGAGTTGCACGTTCTCGTCAAAGTTGAAGAACGTACGTTTGCGTGACTTCTCAGGCAGTGAAGGATCTTTGGTGTTAGTGCCTTTCAGTCCCATGGAGATTTCAGCCGATCCCTGTGTCGTGACTTTCACGCCGCCTTTTCCGAAGATACGATCTGCAGGACCGATATCAAAAGATAGATCCGTGAGGTTAACTGTCTTATTGGCTGCCTTCTGAAATGCTTCATCGTTCTTCTGTTTGAAATAGGCTTTAAGTGCTTGCTGCTGGCTGTAGTTCTGATATTCCTGTGGAGTGAGGGACATCGGCGTGCCTAGTTCCATGTCGCCTATCTTGGTGCGAACGATGTATGTGTTATGATTGATATCATATTCGATGGTCGTTTTGACATTCTCGGGCGCTTTGAGATCTGCGGGAGATTGCTTGACCAGATCCTGATAGGTTTCGGGTACGGTTTTCGCTATTGGATAGCGTGGAGGTATCGTATCGTCGGGAATGGCAGAGGCTTGTGAAGATGCAGGTGCAGTTGAGGTTGCTTCCGAAGAAACATCCTCCTCCAAGGTTACTTCAGGCAACGAACTGGTATAGGTAAGGAAGTCCGCATTCAACGAATAGACTCCAAAACCCACGAGCAAGATCGTGCTCAGCAGAAAATATTTCAGTAACCTCTTTTTCAACTTATTTTCCTCACAACATTCTTAAAGCGGCTTTGATCACCTGTTCTAC
Source organism: uncultured Parabacteroides sp. (assembly GCA_964542435.1). Taxonomy (GTDB): domain Bacteria; phylum Bacteroidota; class Bacteroidia; order Bacteroidales; family Tannerellaceae; genus CAZIVE01. The sequence goes on along the minus strand of CAZIVE010000008.1, from coordinate 36,046 downwards.
AGACAGATTCGGCGTACTCTTTAAGATAGAATCAACCACTTTTTGAGAAGCATTCTTTTGGAAACCCAACATGATCAGTGCTGCGATCGCTTCGTCGGTTACGTTCGTGTTCCCGGTTTGCAAACTGGGCTCTACACTGCCCATCGTCTTGACTTTTCCCTTCAGATCCACCATGATTCTCTGCGCCGTCTTTGATCCGATGCCCTTCACAGAGGTGAGTGCTGCATCGTTACCGGAGGCGATGACCTGGATGAGGTCGTCAGTCTGTAGAGAAGAGAGAATCATGCGGGCCGTGTTAGGTCCGACACCTGAGACAGAAATGAGGAGGAGAAACAGTTCCCTCTCTTTCTTTCCGGAAAATCCGAACAGCAGATGGGCGTCCTCTCGGATCACTTCGTAAACGTAAATCGTTCCGGAATTTTTACCGCTGAAAGCAGTGAAAGTGGTAAGAGATATGTTGATTTCATATCCAATACCACTACATTCCATCACCATACGGGTAGGAGACAACTCCACGATCTCTCCTTTTATATAGTCGATCATGTTTCGATTCTTATTATTATGTTCCTATTAATAACGGAGGTTTTGGCGAAAGCGTATATTCGGCGCGTTAAAATCTCACTTGCGGCCCGGATTAGGGGCAATGAACGTTTCAAAACAACCTCGGTCCTGCAATGTCACATAGCAGAGACGCCGGTCTGCTCCTCCGAATGTCAGGTTACTCGGTTTTTTGCCTTTGAGCTGGATCTCTTTGAGGAGTGTTCCTTTCTTGTCCATCACAGCAATCGTGCCTTTGTCGTATCTGCAGAGGTAGATGTTTCCTTTTACATCACATTTCATGCCGTCCATGCCATATCCTTCGAAAGAGTGGAAAAGTCTTTTGTTGGTCAGTGTCCCATCTTTTTTGATCGTATATGCCCATACTTTCAGCTGTACCGATTCATCAACGTAAAGGGTCTTTCCGTCAGGGCTCACTTCAATGCCATTGGTCGTTCCCATATTGGTTTCAAGCAAAGTTGTCTTACCGTTCGGACGGATCAGCCAAAGTTGTCCTTTGTTGTTCTTCCAATCTGGATCGCTGGCATAGATGTTCCCGTTGGGAGCGATCGTTATGTCGTTGGGTTGATGCATGCGCGTTTCGTGGACAAAGACAGAGATTTTCTTTGTAGCCGTATCCACAGCAAGAATATTGTGACCCATATAGTCAGCGATAAGCATCGTTCCGTTTTTTGTAAAATGGATGCTGTTGCCATCTGATCCATTGGGAAGTGTGACGTAAAGCCCGTGACTACCGTCAGGACGTACAATGCCTACGGTGCTTTCTTGTGCGTAATTGACTGCATAGAGATTCCCGTACTGGTCCGTAGCTGGGCCTTCGATGCCCGTAGTGAACGTCTTTTCAGGCATCAGATCTTTCGTATCGATTGATTGAGCGAAGCAAACTGTTGAGGTGAGTATTGCTAATGAGGTGAGATAGATGTTTCTGAATTTCATATTTCTTCTGTTTTATCTTAATAAACGGTATAATGCTTAGAAAGTTGTATTCAAAGTAGTTTGAAAAGGGCTTTAACTTGTGAAATGTCTTTCTAAACTGTTTGGGTGACTGTCATTGTTTCCAGAAACTCGGTGCCAAGATGGTCAGGACTGTAAATATCTCCAGACGGCCCACCATCATTAAGAACGAAAGGAACCATTTGGATATATCCGATACCTCGGCATAGCTTCCGGAAGGTCCCAAAGAACCTAAGGCCACGCCAACATTGCCTATTGCAGATAGTGTGGCACCGAGCGACTCGATGAAGCCGAGCCCATTTACAGCCAGGATGATGCAACTTACGATAATCAGCATCAGATAGGCAAATACAAAAGCCAATACACGCTGAACAGTATCCGACGAAATGACACGTCCGTTCATACGTACCGGAACTACAGCGTGCGGATGCGTCTGTTTCTTGAATTCATTGGAAAGAATCTTTACAGCAATCACAAATCTTCCCATTTTCAGACCTCCGCTGGTCGAACCGCCACTAGCACATACCGCCATCATAATTACAGCAAGTAACCAGAAGAATGGTCCCCAAGGAACATAGTCGGTTGTCGTGAATCCGGTGGTGGTGATCATGGAAGTGACTTGGAACAGCGACTGACGGAATGCAAGACTCGGAACGGGTACAAAGTGGTTCCATAGCAACCAAGCTGTCGTTGCAAGTGCTGCAACGATGATGAATCCTGCGTACCAATGGAACTCCTCGTCGCAGAGCAGCTTCCTGGGCTGCAAGTTGAAGCAGTAGAAGATGAGCGTCATGTTGGTACCTCCAATAAACATGAATAGGATGATGACATAGTCTATATAGGCAGAATTCCAATAGCCTATGCTGGTGTTCTTCGTTGAATAGCCACCGGTTGAGATGGTCGTGAATGCCTGGTTGATGGCATCAAAGAGATTCATCGGTCCTGCCCAGAGCAATGCGATGAGAATGATGGTCAATATGATGTAAACGCCCCACAGTCTCTTTGCCACTTGCGTGATCCTTGGACGAAACCGTTCGTGTGTGACTCCAGGCGTCTCCGCATCGAACATCTGAGAAGCTCCACCGCCAAAGATCGGCAGTAATGCAACGGTGAAGACAACCATTCCGATTCCGCCTTGCCATTGTGTCAGACTGCGCCAGAGCAATATCCCGTGCGGCAGCGATTCCACATTTGTGATCAGCGTGGTCCCGGTTGTTGTAAATCCGGACATCGTCTCGAAGTAAGCGTCCGTAATGTTGTCGATATATCCACCTAAATAAAAGGGAAGCATGCCAAACAAGGAAAGCAGAACCCATGTGAGAGCCACGGTAAGCATTCCTTCACGTCGTCCGGCCGAATGTTCGTTGGCCCTAAAACCGATGGCACTGAACAGAAGTCCGCTGCCGAAAAGAATCAGGGTTGAAATAAAGAGCGGAATGAAGTCGCCCTCATGGGCAAAGAATGCGTATGCCATCGGAATGGCCATGAAGATCGTCTCAATGACGAACATCATACCCAGCATCTTGATGATAAAACGTACATTCATATCAGACTTTCCATTTCAATTAGTTGAAGTAGTCCTCTATCTTTCGCATTGCGGAGTTGAGGCAGAATACGACGACATGGTCGTAAGATTGGATTTGCGTGTCACCTTTAATCATCATTGCCTCGCCATTGCGGAGCAAACCTCCTAAGGTCATTCCTTTGGGAAGATGCAGATCCTTTACTTCATGACGTGTAATCTTGGAATTGGGTCGAGCCACAAGTTCGGCTACGTCCGCATTGGCAAAGGTCAGACACTTGACGTTCGACACGTCGGCATCCAATAGGTATTGGTAGATATGACTGGCTGCAATCAGCTTCTTGTTGATGACAGCTCCGATATCCATGCTTTCGGCAAAAGGGATGTAATCGATGTTCTCGATTTTGGCGATGGTTTTGAACACGGAATAACGTTTGGCTGCAAGGCAGGCCAGAATGTTCGTACTGGAATTTTCCGTGAGTGCGATGAATGCCTGTGCATCTGTGATTCCTTCCTGCATCAGAAGGTTTGGATCGCGCGCATCACCGTTGATGATAAGGACATTCCCAGGCACTGTCTCTGCAATACGATGACTCTTCTCCTTATTGATCTCGATCACCTTCACGCGAATGTTGCTCGGAAGATATTGGCATGTGCGCAAGGCGATGCGGCTTCCTCCCATAATGAATACTTTCTTCACTTCAGGATTGCTTTTCCCTGCCTGCAAACGAACCTGCTCGATGTTGGACCTCGTTGTTGTGAAGAACACGATGTCGTCCGGAAGAATATGATCACCACCGCCTGGGATGATGGTCTGATCTTTGCGTTTGATGGCAACCACGTGGTAGAGTTTTGGATCGGCAAGCAGTTCGCAGAGTTGCTTGTTTACAATCTGTGCGTTGCTTCTGACTTTGACACCAATTAAGATCAGCGCACCGCCAAACAGCTCCCAATATTGTCTTGTCCAGGGACGGCGGATATCTGTGACAATCTCTTTTGCAGCCAGCATTTCCGGATAAATCATGGAACTGATGCCAAGCTTTTCGAACAGTTCCTTGTTGCGTGGCTGGAGATATTCATAGTTATTGATTCGTGCCACCGTACGATGAGCACCGAGATTGTGAGCAAGCACGCAAGCTGTCAGATTCGTCGTCTCTTCGGGCGTGACGCTTACGAAAAGATCCGCATGTCGGATTCCGGCTTCCTCGAGATCTCCAAGAGAAGTGGGATTACCAACCATGGGGAGAATGTCTGACGAAGAGTCCGAAAAGCTGAGTCGCTCTTCGTTGGGATCCATCAGAATGATGTCCTGATCCTCCTCGGAAAGCATCTTGGCAAGATGCGTTCCGACTTCTCCTGCTCCCGCAATCACTATTTTCATAGCTGTAAAGATTTAATTGTGTTTGCTATGCTCATGGCATCCATACCGCAAGCTTTGTATTGTTCGTCTGGCGTTCCGTGCGCTATGAATCGGTCTGGCACTCCGATGCGTCTGATGAGAGGCTTGTATCCTCTGTCGTTCATGAATTCGAGGACGGCACTTCCCAATCCTCCTTCTATCACACCGTCTTCTACGGTTACTATCTTATCGAAACTTTTACCCACTTCTTCCAGTATCTCCTCATCGATCGGCTTGAGGAAGATCATATCATAATGAGCTACACTGATCCCGGATAGCTCCACCATTTCGATTGCCTTGGTTACCGTGTTGCCGATCGGTCCTAGTGAGAGCACAGCCACATCTTTCCCTTCGTGGAGCTTGCAACCTTTGCCGATGGGCAGCATTTTCATGTTGTTATGCCAATCGCATTTCACACCTTTGCCTCTTGGGTAACGGATGACAAAAGCTCCGTCTTGTCCATTGGCACCTGTTAACATCAGGTTCCTCAAGTCCCATTCGTTGAGAGGAGAGGTGATGGTGAGGTTTGGAATCGGTCTCAGATAGGCGAGATCAAAGACTCCTTGATGTGTGACACCGTCGGCACCTACCAATCCGCCGCGATCGAGGCAGAAGACGACATGCAGATTCATGATGGCAACATCGTGGATCACCATATCATACGCTCTTTGCATAAACGATGAATAGATGTTGCAGAACGGGATCATACCCTCTTTGGCCATTCCTGCCGAGAAGGTGACAGCATGTCCTTCGGCTATTCCCACATCGAACGAGCGGTTGGGAAACTCCTTCATCATGTAGGTCATGCTACAACCTGTCGGCATTGCCGGTGTGACCCCCACAATCCGTTTGTCTTTTTCAGCCAATTCCACTAAGGTATGGCCGAACACATCCTGGAACTTGGGTGGCTCATTGAGATTATGAACGACGATACGCTCTCCAGTATCTTTGTTGAATTTGCCGGGAGCGTGCCATTCAGTGGCCGATTCTTCAGCCGGTTTGAAGCCTTTGCCCTTCTTCGTCTTGATGTGCAGCAGCTTCGGACCTTCCATATCCTTGATATCGTTGAGCACTTTCACGAGATAGTTGACATCGTGACCATCCACCGGACCGAAGTAACGTATGCTGAATCCTTCGAAAAGGTTGTGTTCACGAGTGAGGAGTGCTTTCAGACTGTTGTTGAAGCGAAGAATGTTATTGCGTCGGTTCTCATCGATCAGTTTCATGCGGCACATCAGCCGGTAGAGCTTGTAGCGCATGGTGTTGTACGTCTGGCTGGTGTTGACAGCCACCAGATATTTGCTCAAGCCACCTACGCTGGTATCGATGGAGACATTGTTGTCGTTCAGTATGATGAGCAGATTATTGCGGCTGGCAGATGCGTTGTTCAATCCTTCATAAGCCAGGCCTCCCGTCATGGCGCCATCTCCGATGACTGCAATCACATGACGTTTCTCATCTTTAAGTTCAGAAGCTACACTCAGTCCTAAGGCAGCAGAGATAGAATTGCTGGCATGACCGGCGATAAATGAGTCATAGTCACTCTCTGCGGGATTGGGAAATCCACTAATGCCACCCATTTGGCGGAGCGTGTGGAAAACTTCACGCCGTCCTGTGAGTATCTTATGTCCATAAGCCTGATGGCCCACGTCCCAGACAATGCGGTCATAAGGTGTGTTAAAAACATAATGAAGCGCAACAGTCAGTTCCACTGTGCCAAGGCTCGAAGCAAGGTGTCCCGGATTCTCCGAGAGAACATCTATAATGAATTGACGTAATTCGTCGCACACCTCCGGCAGTTCCTCTTGCGGGAGTTTCCTCAGATCCGCAGGAAGATGGATTCCATCGAGTAAATGTTGCGTTTTGCTATCCGTCATATCTTAATCAATTTTCAGCAAAATTAGAGAATTCGCCGAATATAATCTAACAAACTTTGAACGAAATCCTTTTCATCTGTTTTTCGTCTTCAATAAAGGAAAAGAGATGTTGCTTTTCCTGTTTATGTATCTTATCATACGACTCTTTAAAAGGGTGAGAATCTGAAGTGTTATTTGTCAATCAAAATCGTTTGATTTGGATTATTATGATATGAAAATGGATTTAATTGCTTCGCAATTGTCATAATATCCATATCTTTGCAGCCATATTATTAAAAACACGACAAGAGAACTGTATGAGCTATTTGATCAAACCATCCGGTTATAAAGCATTGCTGAACCTTTCCCAAACCGAGATGGGCATTAAGATGATAAAAGATTTCTTCCAGCAGAATCTTTCTTCTGAGTTGAGGTTGCGGCGTGTCACCGCTCCGCTGTTTGTCCTTAAGGGAATGGGAATCAATGATGATTTGAACGGAGTGGAACGTCCTGTGACTTTCCCGATTGGAGATATGCACGAACAGAAGGCTGAGATTGTTCATTCACTTGCAAAGTGGAAGCGTCTTACTTTAGCTGATTATCATATTGAAGAGGGTTACGGCATTTATACTGATATGAATGCTATCCGAAGCGACGAAGAACTGGGAAATCTTCATTCTCTCTATGTCGATCAATGGGATTGGGAACGAGTGATGAATCCAAAGGATCGTAATGTGTCGTTCCTGGTCGATATTGTCAAACGAATTTATGCTGCCATGGTGCGTACCGAATATCTCGTATATGAAATGTTCCCTGTCATTCGTCCTACGCTTCCACATCAACTGTACTTCATACATTCACAGGAATTGCTCGATCGTTATCCGAATACTACGCCCAAAGAACGTGAGGATGCGATCTGCCGCGAACATGGCGCTGTCTTTATCATTGGCATCGGCGGAAACTTGAGTAATGGTGAACCGCACGACGGTCGTGCTCCTGATTATGATGATTGGAGTTCGGTAACGGAAGACGGAACGGTCGGACTCAACGGCGACCTTTTGGTTTGGGACCAAGTCTTGGGTCATGCCATGGAACTTTCTTCTATGGGAATCCGTGTGGATCGCGAGGCTTTGTTGCGTCAATTGAAGTTGTCACAGCACGAAGATCGTGAGAAACTCTATTTCCATCAGCGCCTTCTCAACGGAGAATTGCCGCAGAGCATTGGCGGCGGTATCGGACAGAGCCGTCTTTGCATGTTCTACCTTCGTAAAGCACATATCGGAGAAATTCAAGCCAGCATCTGGCCTCAGGAAATGCGTGCTGAGGCTTTGGCTGCAGGAATGAAACTGATTTGATTCAGGAAAATTATGGACGTCAAGATAGAAGAGAGCTGGAAGCAGAGGCTGCACGAAGAGTTCGACAAGGATTACTTCGTACAGCTCACTAACTTCATCAAGCAGGAATATGCTTCCGGCAGCGTCTATCCTCCGGGCGGACTTATCTTCAATGCTTTCAATCATTGTCCTTTCGACAAAGTGAAGGTTGTGATCATCGGACAGGATCCTTATCATGAACCAGGACAAGCTCACGGACTTTGTTTCTCTGTTCAGGCTGGAACACCGCCGCCGCCATCCTTGCTCAATATGTTCAAGGAGATGGAAGACGATTTAGGTCATCCGGTTAGTCACGATGGCGACTTGACGCGTTGGGCAGATCAGGGTGTGCTTCTTTTGAATGCTACGCTCACAGTTCGTGCTCATCAAGCCGGATCACATCAGAACAAAGGTTGGGAAACTTTTACCGATGCCGTGGTTCATAAGATTGCTGCCGAGAAACGCCACATCGTTTATATGCTTTGGGGTTCGTATGCACAGCGGAAATGTGCTTTCATCAATCGCAATTCCAATCTTCTTCTTGAATGTGCGCATCCTTCGCCTCTTTCTGCCTATCGAGGTTTCTTCGGCTGCAAACATTTCAGTAAAGCAAACGATTATCTCATTGCCACCGGACAAGATCCTATCGTCTGGTGAGTTTATACATCTATATATAGTCATTTGGTTCTGCCCAAGTATCTATTCAGATTCATGGAAAGGGACTTTGTTAGTGCCCAAGTATGTATTTAGATTTCTGGAAAGGAACTCTGATAGTATCAAAGTACGTATTCAGATTCATGGAAAGGGACTTTGTCAGTGTCTAAGTATGTATTTAGATTTCTGAATAAATACTTAGATTGTGTCTGAGTAGGATTTTAGAATTCTGGAAAGATACTTGGATCGCGTCCGAGTCCGAATTTAGGTTTCTGGAGAGATACTTGGACAGCGCGATTAGTACCAAGTCTGACCGTTGCGGTAGTCGCTGCGCTTATCATACTTCAAATCTTTCAGCAGACTTGAGCTGACGGCGATGGACATGGCGTAGGATTTATAACGTCCAACGGGAATTACACTTGCTGTCATCTGGAAGCAGTGCATGTTTCTCGTGATGTTGCAAGTCATGTAGGAGAGTTTATGATTATCGAAATCATACGTCGCATTGAAGTTGAACTTCCAGTTCTTCGTGGGTTGAATATTGCCGTTGAAGCTGAGCGCGTGAGTTAGTTTGTAGGCATATTCTCGCGTCGATCGATTGAATTTGGCGGAATTGTAGCCGAGCGTCAGACTATAATTGAAGGTAAGACTCCACGGAACAGTCTGGATCAAATAGCCGTCGGCATCTGTTTCGCCCGTATCTTTCTTTTGGCCCAAAAGACGACCACCGCCTTCTTTTCCGCCTGTCGTTGTTTCCAAATTGTTCTCGTCGGATTGCGTTTCGGGTGTATTGCCATTTGCATCTTTGCCGACCGGTTGTTTCCCCTTCTTCTCATCTTTGTCGCCGAACCATTTCTTGAAAGTGTCCTGATTGAACGTATAGGAAAAACTGGTTTGTGTAGCCATCAGACGGCCGAAGCCTTTGCCGGCTCGCCATCTCGGAATGTTGACGCGCTGTCCGTTTTCATTATATGTATATGTATCGAAGATCCCGCTCAACTGCAAGGTGTAACTCTTGGTCAGTTTCAAACGGAGACTTGCCGAAAGGTTGCTCCATTGGAACGAGTCAGCTGCAAGGTTGTAACTTCCCGAAAGCGAAAGCTGATCGATCAGACTAATCTTTTTGAAACCAGTGGAGTCTGCATCCGATCGAATCTTCATCTCGACATTATTATTGACGGAGAATCCGATGCTTCCCGTTCGACCTCGGCTTGGAACGCCGTACATTCCATTGGCAAAAGGTGAATAATATTCTGTGTGATCGACGCCATTGGCATCTTGATAGACATACGTTCTATAGTAGCCATAGCGCGAAGAACCAAAATCAGGAGTCGCACTGAAACTGATAGATGGCTCCATTCTGTGACGAATCATCTGCACCTTGTCTCCAAAGAACGGCAGCGGCTTGAAGAATCCGTAGAGAGTTGTGGACGCCGAAACGGAAGCATTGTAATCATAGACACGATAAAATCCGTAGGTCGTATCGCGTGCGACGAGCGACTGCTTCTGCGAGTCATATTCCTTCTCGATCTTGTTTGTGTACCAACGTTCACGGTAGTTAAACGAAGGAGAGATCTGCAAATAGTTGAGGAGCGTGAAGGTCGCACTGACGGGAATATTATGCTGTACTGCGTTCTTCCAGTCTTTCTGGAAATTGGAATGCAGGATCATGTTCTCCTTTGTATCGATACTGTTGCTGAAAGATCCGGTGTAACTCATGGAGATCTTTTCGTACCAGCGTTCACTGCCCACGGCATTTTTCCGTTTGAAGGGATAGATTCGCGTCATGGTTGCCGTCAAGTTAGGCAATGTGACAGCCAAAGCCGAGTCGGCTGTACGTTGTGTTACGCTCATGTTGGCGGAGATAGTGAACGGATTGTTTGCAAACCGCTTCGTGATATTGACCGAAGATCCTTTGGTATTCTGAGTAGCTTCGGAGTTGTAGATGCTCGTCATGTTGTTGCGGCTGTAGCTGCTGGTCGAGAAATTGACGCTGGCAGAGAGCGAGAGATAAGGATTGGCTTTCGAATCCTGCGTGTGAGTCCATCGAATCTGGAAATCTTTCGAAAGACTATAGTCGCTCAATCCTTTGTCGCCCAACTTTGTTACCTGATAAGCTGCATCGAAGTTGCCGGAGTATTTATAACGTTTCCTATATTGTGAAGTGGCTTTCAATCCCCACGAACCTTTGGTGTAAATATCGCCTGTCACGGAAAGATCCATGTAATCACTCAATGCGAAGTAATAACCGCCGTTCTGAAGATAGAAGCCTCGGGTAGATTCATCGCCGAATGTCGGCATCAGAATACCGGAAGAATAGGTGTCGGTGAAAGGGAAGAAGCAGAAAGGAAGTCCGATGGGATAAAGAGGAACGTCTTCAATGACCAGGTAAACGGGACCTGTGACAATGTTCTTGTTAGGTCGGACTTTGGCTTTTGTCATCTGGATATAGAAATGCGGATGTTCGTGTTCGTCGCATGTCGTGTATTGTCCGCCTTTCATGTTGAGAATGTCATTATCCATCTTCTTGGTCAGTCCTGCAGTCACAAAGCCTTCGCCTTGCTGCGTGATGACATTGGTGATATAACCCTTCTTCGATCCGAAGTTGTAACGCATCGTTTTAGATTCATACTGCTGACTGCCTTCCTTGAACAAGGGAAAACCGGTCTCTGCGCCAGTCGAGTCATGTCCGAAAGTGGCATAGACAAGACTGCTGTCCATGTTCATCTGAATAAAATCCGACGTAAGTTCTATTTGTTGATATTTCACATCGCCTTCGCCATACAGATAGGCAAGGTTCCCCGCCGTCATGACCATAGAGTCGGTTGATTGGTAATCGACACGAGCCTCAAGACCTTTTTTCTTGGGAATGGAATCCTTGGCGATGGAGTCTTTGGATGTTCGCAAGCTGTCTTTGTTCTGCACGTTCAGCTTTGGCTGCGTCTGTGTATTTGCCTGCTGTGTCTTTTCACCTTGAAGTCTAAGGCTGTCTGTGCGAGTCAATGGAATGTTTTGGCGCACCGCTTCCTGAGCTGCGACTGAAAAGCCAGCTGCGATGAAAGCGATAAGCATCATCAATACTCTATATTTTCGCCACATTCCTGTTATCTTCAATATAAGATTGTGCAAAAGTAAAACAAATAAATCAGCGACGACGATTTTATCAATCTAAAAAGAGTTTGCAAAGTTCATCGAATCGTAAAAGCGTCTCTTCCCCATATTTGGTCAGACTGGTTCTGACTTTCTCCAGAGACTTCTCTTTCTGGAGCTTGGTCTTGCTGAAAAACTTGTCGGAGAAGCAGATCAGTTTCTCTTCTAAAGAGATGGGAAGAAAGTCTTTATGAGGAAGGGGAAGATTTTGTGTCTCGATCATTTCGCGTGATAATCCTGTTCCGGTGTGACGCTCACAGACCAGTGCATGGCGCGGATAACCTTTCCCGCGCAACAGTTCTGCGCCGAGTAATCCGTGGCGTATGTATGGTTCCGTTCCGTGACAGTCAATAGAAGGAGCGTCGCAAAGGAATATGCCGATGTCATGAAGCATGGCGGCCTCTTCTATAAAGGTGAGGTCAAGGTTCATTTCCGGATGTTTCCGGGCGATGTCGAGTGCTTTGTCTGCCACTCTTCTGCTATGTACGACCAAAATGTCGTATGCCTGAGAATTCTTGTCGTAATATTCTTCAATAATCTTTAGAGGATCCATGATCAATCTCATTAAATTGGGGCAAAGGTAACAATTTGAAGAGGAACTGCCTAAAGCCTGTCTGCAATTAACATTGATGTTTCTGCTCAACTTTCCGTCTCTCAGTGATTTGTCTTATACCAGCAATTCATAATCTCACATTTTACAATGAGAATTTATCCTTTTTGTGTATATCGCATCCTGTTCATCATTGTCAAGATAATTTTTAACCGTGGTTAAAACATTTTTCAACCATGGTTAAAAATTTTTGATTCAATAGTCCCAGAAAGTTTTAACCATGGTTGAAACTTTTTTATTCTTTGTATCAGAAGATTCGCATCGTTATGATTGAAGCGAACATCCGTAATGCCACCATTTCTTGTAGTAAAAAAAGCAGGACATTTCAATGAAGGCGGCGAATGAATCGATAGAGAAGGGAGTGAAACCAACTTTCCTATGGAAGATAAATTATTGATAAAAGGGTTGCAAAACGCTTGGACATGTTGTATATTTGCGGTCGCTTTCGGCAAAACTGTGCCAAAGAAAGTAAGAATCGGAAAAGGTTAGAATAATGGCAGATAAGAAAAGGGGCGGAACCGTTACGTTTATCAACTCCAGACTTACGACAATCATCAGCATCGCATTGGTGCTGTTTCTGTTGGGTGTCCTTGGACTGCTTGCTCTTACCGGTAATCAGCTGAGCCGTTACGTAAAGGAGAACATCACCTTCTCTGTGACGCTGAAGGATGACCAAAGTGCCGATTCCATCAACAATCTTATTCATGATTTGAAGGTAGCGCCTTTCACGCGTTCCGTCGAATATATTTCGAAAGAGCGGGCGGCGAAGGAATTGCAGGATGAATTGGGTGAAGATCCCGAGACTTTTCTAGGCTACAATCCGCTTCAAGCATCGCTGGAGGTGAAGTTTCGTTCGGAATATGCCAATGAAGACAGTCTGAGGCTCATCGAACGGCAGGTGGCTCAATACACCTCAGTGGATCAGCTGCTCTATCGCAAGGATCTGATGGATGTAGTCAACAATAACATGCAGCGGATCGGTTTGATACTGCTCGTCTTGGCTGTGGCGTTGATGATCATATCCTTTGTTTTGATCAATAATACACTTCGTTTGTTGATATATAGCAAGCGGTTTTTGATTCACACCATGACGCTCGTAGGCGCAACGCCGGGATTTATCCGACGGCCCTTCATCGGTTATAATGTGGTGAATGGCTTGATAGCCGGAATCCTTGCTGTTGCGATGCTTGTGGGCTCGCTCTATTGGATCCAGCTGCAGTTGCCCGGATTCATGGAGATGGTCGATATGCTTATGCTTTACATCCTGTTTGCTGCGGTCGTCGTGTTGGGCATCTTGCTCTGTGTCATTGCAACAGCCTTCGCTGTGAACCGTTATCTGAGGATGAAAGGCGACAAACTGTATTACATTTGATAGGATTAAAGCAGACGGTGTCGGAACAAACGGACGTCTGCGAAATGAGATAATTAGAAAATTAAGAAATATGTCAAAAAAAGATTTCGCTTTCGGCAAAGAGAATTTCATTGTGATTGCAGTAGCATTGGTCTTCATCATCGTTGGCTTTGTGTTGATGAGTGGTGGAGGTTCGACGGATGGCGTTTCGTTCAATCCGCAGATATTCAGTGCACGCCGCATTGCTGTGGCACCGCTTGTCACGATGATTGGTTTTGTGTTGATGATATTTGGAATCGTGTATAGTAGCAAAGGCAAAAAATCAGCTGAATGAACGGATTTGAAGCTTTTATACTTGGTATCGTCCAAGGACTTACCGAGTTCCTTCCTGTAAGCAGCAGCGGACATCTCGCCATCGGCAGTGCGCTTTTCGGCGTCAATCCTGATGACAATCTGATGTTTGCCGTTGCAGTCCATGCAGCTACTGTGCTCAGCACCATCGTCGTTTTATGGGGCGAGATTGCCGGATTGTTTAAAGGTTTGTTCCGTTTCACCTGGAATGAAGAGACAAAGATGGTGTTCAAGATCGTGGTTTCCATGATTCCGGTTGCTATCGTCGGGGTATTCTTCAAGGATTACGTGGAGCAAATATTTGGCAGCGGCTTGCTGATCGTGGGATGTATGTTGATTCTCACCGCGGTATTGCTGGCGTTTGCCTATTATGCACGTCCTCGTCATAAGGAACAGATCAGCTTTAAGGATGCCTTTATCATCGGTATTGCTCAGGCGATCGCTGTCATGCCGGGTCTTTCGCGTTCCGGTTCGACCATCGCCACCGGTTTGTTGCTGGGTGATGACAAAGAGAAGGTAGCACGCTTTTCATTCTTGATGGTGTTGGTTCCCATCATAGGTGAAGCAGCGCTCGACCTGATGAAAGGCGGATTTGCGGAGAGTTCCATTTCCGCTTCGTCTTTGATCATAGGATTCATTGCAGCTTTCATCTCAGGAGCTTTTGCCTGCCGCTGGATGATTAACTTGGTGAAACGAGGCAAATTGATTTGGTTCGCCATCTATTGTGTGGCAATGGGTGCTTTTTCAATTATATATTCATTCTGCTGAACTTATGGATTTTGAAGAAGGAGAGATCCTTTATTTAAATAAACCGTACACATGGTCGTCGTTCGACCTGGTCAATAAGGTGCGTTTCAAGCTTTCCCATCGGCTCAATGTAAAGAAGCTGAAAGTGGGACATGCCGGAACGTTGGATCCTTTGGCTACAGGTGTGCTGATCTTATGTACGGGCAAAGCAACGAAGCGCATCGAAGAGCTTCAGTCTCATACAAAGGAATATATCGCCACGATGAAATTGGGCGAGACGACTCCTTCGTTCGACATGGAAAAGCCTGTCGATGCCGTTTATCCTGTCGATCACATCACAAGAGAGTTGATGGAGGAGACATTGAAGAAATTTGTCGGGACCATTGAACAGATCCCGCCTGTATTTTCGGCTTGTAAGATCGGAGGCAAACGTGCCTATGATCTGGCAAGGAAAGGCCGCGAAGTACCGTTGAAGAAAAAGACACTGGTCATTGATGAATTGGAACTGTTGGATTATGACATGCCCATCGTCAAGATCAGAGTTGTTTGTAGTAAAGGAACATATATCCGTGCGTTGGCTCGGGATATCGGCGAAGCTCTCCATTCCGGAGCGCATCTTACAGCGCTGTTGAGAACGCGGGTAGGAGATGTGACGCTCGATCAATGTATCGATCCGGATCATTTTGACGAATGGATGGAACAGAATGTGCCGGAAGTTGTTCCAGTAATAGAAAACAAAGAAGAAAGGAAAGATAAAGTATGAAACTGTCAAAATTCAAATTCACACTGCCTCAGGATCTGATTGCCATGGAGCCTTCAAAAGACCGTGACGAGGCGAGAATGATGGTCTTACACCGCAAGAGTGGAGAGATTGAACATCGCATCTTTAAAGATTTGATTGATTATTTTGATGAAGGAGACGTTTTTATATTCAACAATACGCGCGTTTTCCCTGCACGTCTTTACGGCAATAAAGAGAAAACGAACGCTCGCATCGAAGTGTTCCTGCTGAGAGAGCTGAATCCGCAGCTTCGCCTTTGGGACGTTTTGGTCGATCCGGCTCGTAAGATCCGTATCGGTAATAAACTCTATTTCGGACCGGATGATTCGATGGTTGCCGAAGTGATTGACAACACAACTTCTCGTGGTCGTACGCTGCGTTTCCTCTATGATGGAAACCATGACGACTTCAAGCGCGAACTCTATTCATTGGGTGAGACGCCGCTGCCGAAGTATATCACTCGTCCGGTAAAACCGGAGGATGCCGAACGTTATCAGTGTATCTTCGCTACCGAAGAAGGTGCTGTCGTGGCACCCGCTGCAGGTCTGCATTTCAGTCGTGAACTGATGAAGCGCCTTCAGATCAAAGACTGTCAGTTTGCATTCCTTACTTTACATTCCGGTCTTGGCAACTATCGCGAGATCGATGTAGAGGATCTTACTAAACATAAGATGGATTCTGAAGAGATGTTCATTTCCGAGGAGGTTACGAATGTAGTGAATAAAGGTATTGACGACGGAAAGAAAGTGTGTGCCGTTGGAACGTCTGTGATGCGTGCTCTTGAAACAGCTGTCAGCACGGATGGTCATCTGAAGGAGTTTACAGGATGGACCAACAAGTTCATCTTCCCGCCATACGATTTTGGCGTTGCCAATGCGATGATCACCAATTTCCACATGCCGCTTTCAACCTTGTTGATGATGACGGCTTCCTTCGGCGGTTATGAGCAGACAATGGAGTCCTATTCCGTAGCTGTCAAGGAAAAATACAGATTCGGAGCGTATGGCGATGCCATGCTCATCATCGATTGATAAGTCCTCGTTCATGACCATCGCATTCATCGGTCTGGGAAGTAATCTGGGAAATCGACGCCGCCATATCGTTGTCGCAGCTGCAAAACTGGCGGAACGTTGTGGCGATGTCTTGAGTCTTTCTCAGATGTACGAAACGAAACCGTGGGGATTTGATTCCTCCAATCTTTTCCTGAATGCGGTTGTTAAACTAAGAACAGAACTCTCTCCGGAGAATCTGCTCGAACAGTTGAAGCAGATAGAGGTGGAAGCAGGCAGAAAAGAAGCCGAGGATCATGTGTATCATGATCGTCCCATTGATCTGGATATCCTTCTTTACGGTGATCAGATCCTGAAGACAGATAGGCTTACGATTCCTCATCCGCTGATGCAGCAACGCCGATTCGTTATGGAACCGCTTGCTGAGATTGCTCCGACTGTGATTCATCCGGTCTTGAAGATGACAATGAATGAGATTCTGAAGTCTCTGCCGGATTCCGATGAATAATGTGAATGTTTGTTTGATGTACAATTAAAAAATAGGTTATGACCGACAAAGGTGAAATTCATAATGCTCAAGTACAAGGTATCATATTCAAAAAGGTACTGACTGACGAAGAACGTGAGGAAGCCAAACGTGTGCACTATTCGGATTATCTCCGCGGAACGCATCATTCGGCCTCTGCTAAGATGAAAGCCGGATTCAAATACAAGAAGGCTCTCAAAAACCAGTTGAAAAACGATAAGAGAAAGAAATAAAGCTGTATCTTTGCAGTGAAAATGACGTGGATAGATTTGTAATGCTTGCAACCACAGGAAAAAATGCTAAAATGAAAACCTTCCCAAGGTTTGTTTTGCGTGCGCTCTTCCCCGTCTCATGTATCAATTATTTATTTTTTATACAATGAGTTACTTATTTACCTCCGAATCGGTGTCTGAAGGGCACCCCGATAAAGTGGCCGACCAAATCTCGGACGCTTTGCTGGATGAGTTCCTTGCTTATGACAGGAACTCTAAAGTTGCATGCGAAACGCTGGTGACAACCGGACAGGTTGTGCTGGCAGGAGAAGTAAAATCCGAAGCTTATGTGGATGTTCAGGACGTCGCTCGTCGTGTCATTTCAAGTATCGGATACACGAAGAGTGAATATCAGTTCGAAGCGGATTCATGTGGCGTCTTCTCGGCGATCCATGAGCAGAGTGCGGATATCTCTCGCGGCGTTGAACGTTCTGATCCTTATGAACAGGGTGCAGGCGATCAAGGGATGATGTTTGGATATGCTACCAATGAGACAGAGAACTTCATGCCTCTGCCGCTTGACTTGGCTCATTCTTTACTGAAGGAACTGTCCAAGATCCGTAAGCATGAGATTGAATCGATGCCTTATCTCAGACCGGATGCCAAAAGTCAGGTGACCATAGAGTATGCGGATGATGGCAAGCCCGTTAGAATCGATACCATCGTTGTCTCGACACAGCATGACGAGTTTGTCAAGCCTTCTGATTCCATTTCGGAGGATGAGGCAGATGCTCTGATGCAAAGTCGTATCGAAAAGGATATCCGTGAGATTCTGGTTCCGCGTGTCATCGCTCATTATCCCGAGAATGTTCAGAAACTCTTCGACAGCACCATCAAATACTTTGTCAATCCAACCGGCAAGTTCGTCATTGGCGGACCGAGCGGCGACACAGGTTTGACGGGCCGTAAGATTATTGTGGATACATACGGAGGCAAAGGCGCACACGGCGGTGGCGCATTCTCCGGCAAAGACCCTTCGAAGGTGGATCGTTCTGCTGCTTATGCCGCACGGCATATCGCTAAGAATATGGTCGCAGCAGGTGTCGCTGACGAGATGCTCGTTCAGATTTCTTATGCGATTGGTGTGGCTCGTCCAACCAGTATCTTTGTCAATACGTATGGCCGTTCGCATGTCAAGATGAGTGACGGTGAGATTGCAAGGAAGATCGAATCCTTGTTCGATCTTCGTCCCAAGGCCATTGAAGAACGTCTGAAGCTTCGTAACCCGATTTATCTTGAGACAGCTTCCTATGGACACATGGGACGCACGCCCCGTAAGGTTAGAAAGGAGTTCAATTCTCGTTATAATCCAAGTCCGGTCGTTTGTGAAGTGGAACTGTTCACGTGGGAGAAGCTGGATTATGTGGATAAGATCCGCGAGACCTTCGGGCTTCATGCCTGAAAATCTCATCCCATCGATGTGAAAATCTCAAAAAAGGAAGGACAGGAATCTATTGGTTAGGAGAATGTCCTTCCTCGATTATTTTTAAACTTCGATTCTTTCATGCACTTTGATTGTAATAGGTTATTGGTTTGTATATAAGAATAAAACAAAAAACTTTACCATCGGAAAAACATAGTTGAAAATTAACAAATGAGGTGCATTCCTATCATCTTGAAGAGGGTAACCTTATCAAAATTAACCCCGAAAATGCTAATTGCTACTTTTACCCTTTAATTATGAAAGCCACACCTACATGAAAGCTGCTGTTTTGCATTTACATTTGTCATGTTTTAAAGCATTCCGAAAAATCCATTGTATGTGGAGATATGAATTGCTAACCACTTTTTAAATACAATATCATGAATAGAACAGATTTAGTAAAAAAGATTGCCTCGAGGATGGATGTCTCTCAGGCAGAAGCATTGAGATTTATCAATGTAATGGAAGAAGAAGTATCGAATGCAGTAAAGACAGACGGTTCGCTCGTGCTAGTGGGTTTTGGCACTTTCTCAGCTTGGAAACAGACGGAACGTGTCGGACGAAATCCGAAAAACGGTGTTGAATGCATGATCAAACCGCGGACAAGTGTGAAATTTAAACCTGGTAAATTCCTCTTAGAGGATTTGAATAGTCATAAGTAAACGTACGACTACTACTACCGGGAGAAAACAATAAATTGATATGAAGAAAACATTTATTCTGTTGTTGCTTATCGCTTGTGTGACGAGTGTGTATGGGCAGAAGTTCGCCGTCAAGTCGAACATGCTTTATGATGCAACGTCCACAATCAACTTGGGCATGGAAGTGGGTTTGGCTCCGAAATGGTCATTGGACGTTTCGGGCAATTACAACGGTTGGAAATTTGGTAATGACAAGTATCTGCCTAACGGAACCATCGATTATGCCACAAGACTGAAACATTGGGGAGTTCAACCGGAGCTGCGTTATTGGTTTTGCGAAGCGTTCAATGGTACGTTCCTTGGACTGCATGGACATTATGCTGACTTCAATGTAAGTGACATCCCTTTCCCCGGAAACAGTAAGTTCCACCGTTATCAAGGTGATCTGTATGGAGCCGGTCTTTCGTTAGGCCACCAATGGATTATGAGTAAACGTTGGAGTCTCGAGGCTGTTATCGGTGCTGGCTGGGCTTATTTGGATTACGACAATTGCAAGAATTGCGGTTCGAAACCTGAGAACGACAATTATTTCGGTGTTACGAAAGCAGCAGTTTCCATTATTTACTTTTTAAAATAACCGGCCATGAACAAAAAAATGAATATAATTTGCAGTATGGCAATTGCATTGATTGCTGCGCAACCGGTTGTAATGGCTCAGACTGCTGAAAAGGTGAATGTAGTTTGCAACGATTTGGTTCAAAGAGGTGACTCCGTCTATATCGATGCATTAGTAACAGTTCCTGCTGACGCGGTGAAATCTTCACATTATCTTGAATTGACTCCCGTATTCTCTACAGCATCACAAAAGACAGAATTGCCTTCGATTCTTATCAACGGCAAAAGCCGTCAGAAACTGTATAACCGTATGATTGCTCTTAACAATCTGAAGAATGATGCTCCTCACTATGCAGTCGTAACTGCTGAGAAGGGTAAAGGACTTCAGATCCCTTACAAGACAGCTGTCGGTTATCAGGATTGGATGAAAGATGCACAGTTGACACTTAATCCCGACAATTGCGGATGTGGACTTAAATCTGCGGGCGATCCGCTTCTTGTGTCCAACAAAATTCGCCGTCGTCCGGACCAGCGTTATCTGGTGGCTCCTACTTACGCTTATATCAGTCCCGAAGCTGAAACGGTTAAGAACCGTGCTGAGGTCGGTGAAGCTTATCTGGATTTCCAGGTTGGCAAATATCAGATCCTGCAGAACTTCCGTAATAATGCTTCCGAATTGAATAAGATCGATAAGACTATCAACACGATCACAACGGATAAGAATGTAACGGCAAAGGGTGTTGAACTGAAAGGTTTCGCCTCTCCCGAAGGCTCTTACAAGAGCAACGCTACGCTTTCTGACAATCGTGTGAAAGCTCTTCGCGATTACGTTGCACAGAAACATGAATTCGCAAACAGTTTCTTCAGACTCTCTACCGTTCCTGAGGATTGGGATGGCTTTAAAGCAAAGCTCGAAGCAGACGATCAATGTCCTTCCCGCGATGCTGTCATGGCTATCATCAACGGCTCGAACGATCCGGATCAGAAAGAGGCCGCTCTTCGCAAACTTGATGGTGGTGCTGCTTATCGCTACGTTTTGCAGAATATTTTCCCGTCTCTCCGTCGCTCTGAGTATAAAGTTGATTACACCGTCCGTTTCTTCACCGTTGAAGAGGGTCGTGAAGTCATCAAAACTCATCCGCAGCAGTTGAGCTTAAGTGAAATGTATGCCGTAGCTAACAGCTATCAGGTCGGAAGCGAAGACTATAATAATGTTTTTGAAACCGCTGTCAGAATGTTCAGTAACGATCCTGTTGCGAATTTGAATGCTGCTAATATCGCCATGAGTAAGGGTGATATGAGTTCAGCTTCCAAATATCTGGCAAAGGCTGGTAATTCTCCTCAGGCTATCAATGCTCGTGGCGTCTATAACATGATGCAGGGCAATCTCGATGAAGCAGGCAAGCTGTTGCGCGAGGCAGAGAGTCAAGGAGTGAAAGAGGCAACTGCAAATCTGAAAGAGCTGCAGAAGAAGATCGATGACAATGCATTGTTCGACAGTTACAAATAATTATCTAACAATCAATTATCTTACAATCGTAGAGTTTATTAACAAATAGGATTATGAATATGGAAAAAGCATCTGATGTTGAACAAGTCTTGATGAATGAGGTTGATAACCCTGATGGCGTTTACATGTATCTTGAAGGTGATACTTGGTGTGCTTATGAACGTTCTGCCTACTATCTCTCCTCTCTGAGAGTCCCTGTGAAACTTGAGAAAGAGGTTGTGCGTGGCGGTTACGACGTCGTCCTTCTGAAAGCAATGTTCAAAACGAGTGAGATGACACTTCCTCTTTCGCCGATGGCTTTGTTAAAGCAGGTCTCTGACGACAAGGTGCTTTTTCAGATTAAAGATCCAGCAAGAGGCTTTTCGCAATGGAAAGCGGATCAGTTAAGAATTCTTTCTGCGTAATCATCTTTTCAAATCATATTAAAGTCGCGTGGCAATTTTGTCACGCGACTATTTTTTTTGATACTATAGGTGAAAATTCTCAGACTTTTTTAAAAAAATCGAAGAAGTCTTTCTAATACAGGTTTGGGTTTGAAGTTTTTTCGGAAACCTATTTTGCGATTCGATTCAACAAGGAACTATAGGAGAGTTGACTATGGCTGTTCAAGAAATACCCTTATTTCACGCCTTCGAAAGCTCTGAAGACAATGACTCGCGCATTCTTGCCCATGGTGATTGTAAAATGGCTGCTGAGCGCCTCATTTAAAGTGCCTTGCCATAAATTGGTCAGACATCTGTTGGAAATAGGATAGAGAAGATCTGAAGTGGTGATCGGTACGTCGGGATTCAGCGAGAAGATGGAGATCTGCTGTTTGGGGAAACAATCCATCTGCGACGAATGAAGCAGAGGCGTGAAAAGGCCGAAGTCTGACATCATCTCAATGCTTTCAAAGTGTGGCGCATATTCCAGAAGGAGCGAGATGTTCCCCAATGTGTGATCTTCTCTCAAACCTGTTGCGCCGAGAATCAGCACCTTCTTAAACCCTTTTTTCTGAGCGTAGCGCACGGCTTTGCTCAGGTCATTGCTCTCCTGTTCTTTTTCCTGATGAACGATATCTGCATATTTCTTCTGCAAAGCAACAGGCAGACTATCGAGATCGCCGATGATCGCATTTGGCGAATAGCCTGCGTTTGTGATCTTCGAGACGGAACCATCGCAGGCAATGATGTATTTCGTCTGATGTAAAAGAGCAAGCGGAAGTTCCGTTGTGGGAAAGTTCCCGTTTGCTACAATAATACATTCGTTATATATTTTTGGAATCCAAACCATTCTTTTTCCAATTAATCCATCCGGCTATTGCTAAAGCCGCATAGCAAATGTAGAGAAACATTGTGGGATATAATCCGCGGAGACTGTATAAATATACAGAAACGAGATTGGTGACCACCCAAAGTGGCCAATGTTCGATGATTCTCTGAGCCAGCATCCAGGTTGCTACGATTCCCACGGCGGTTGTGAAAGCATCACCGACAGGGATAGGCGAATCTGTGAACTTAGCAAGAATCCACCAAATGAGAAGCCATAGAGCAGCTATCGATGTGGCGATCAGTACGGATAGAAGCGGAGTGGAGTGGCGATAAATAATGGCAGTGCTTTCCGTTTCACTGCTCTCTTTAGTGACAGTCTTCCTTACGGAAAGCTTTTCGCGACTCCATTTCCAGAATCCATAGACACTGATGGCCACATAATAGCTGTTGAGGGCCATATCGGCATAGACTTTAGCGTCGAAGAAGACGAAGACATAGACCAACGAGGTGATGAATCCGACGATCCACATCGCACGGTGCTGCTTGATCTCGAGAAAGAGATAGATCAGACCGGTTATGACTCCGAAATATTCCAGCGCCTGTTCCATCAGAATGTAAAGGTTAAACGGGCCATGGCATTGGTGCCGGCTTGCGTGAAGTAGCCGTCCTCTTTATATCGGCTTCCACCGACCATGGCGGAATAAACCCAAGCGTTTGTCTCGTACTCCTCGTTGAAGAGGTTATTTACCGTGACGTCAAATCCGACCTCCTTCATAAAGCGCGGATGGAAAATATATCCAACTCGCACGCTGCTGATGAAGTAGGGATCAATGGAGCGGTCCTTGCAAGACGTGTTGTCGATATACTGGCGCGCAACATACTGGGAATTGAAATCCGCGCTTAAGGATCCGATGTGGAAGTTAAACATGCTGTTCGCAATGAGTTTCGGTGAAAATGCGATGTCAGTCGTTCCGAGTTTGTTCTCCTGATTCTGGATGAAGTTCCAATCGGCATCGTAAACTTCAATGCTTTCCACGAAGTGACGAATCTTGTTCTTGCTGAGCGTCAGATTACCGTTCCACGTCAGCGAAGGCAGGATGCGTACACCGCCGACCAGTTCGATGCCGGCACGATAGCTATCTTTAATGTTTGATGTAAGCGCCTCTCCAATCTCACTGATCTTACCGGTCAGGATAAGCTGGTTGTCATAATCCATGTAGTAAAGCGTCAGCCCCAGATTGAAGTTGTCGGCATGATAACTGTAGCCGGCTTCATAATCGTAAAGCGTTTCGTAAGTCGGACGTTCATCTTTGCCGGCTTCCGTGAAATTGTTACGATTAGGCTCGCGATGAGCGGTCGAAAAGGATGCAAAAGCTCCATGGCCGTTGTTGCTATAGGAAAGTCCCGCTTTGGGATTGAAGAAATGCCAGTCTTTTGTAATGTCCACATCGCCAGCCTTGTCGTCCGTTCCCTTGATCGTGTAATGAATGCCGTGATACTGCAGATCTCCGAAAGCCGTCAGAAATGGTGTGATTTGGAAAGTGGCTTTCACAAATCCGTTATAGTCGAATTTCTTTCCTGTATTCAGATAATACTGATAATCCGGTTTCGGAAGAGCTATTGCATTCTTGACCCACATCACGCGACCATAATGATCGCCGTCATAGTTGTTCGCTCCAGCTCCGATGGTCATGTGGAGATCTTTGCCATTATAGTTTGCACTGTAAATAGCGCCGTAGAAGTCATTATCCAACCACTTGCGGCGAACGAGGTCTGATTTCTTGACCGTATTACCCGAAGCATCTACAAAAGGAGTCAATGCGTACTTCGAAAACTTCTGACCGGCTTTATACTCTTCGTAATATCCATCACCATGTGTGTAGTGGAGCGTCAGATTCATATTCCATGCATCGTTCAGGACCTGGCTGGCCATCAGATGATAATGCTGTTGCCAGTAATTATCGTTCTGGTTGTCATAATACTTGGTCACGCCGTTTTCTTTGTATTCACCACAGGGATTATATGTCCGATCGGACTTCAGTAATGAAGAGGGAACGCCGGTCCAAGCCTGATAGGTCTTCTCGCTGCTTCCGAAGGTCTGGAACTTGATCATCGTGTTCTGACTGTAATAGGTGCCAGCAGCGAAATAAGACTGAAGATTCGCATGAGCCCGATCGATATAACCGTCACTTCTGACGTTGCTATAACGTGCATCAAACACGAAATGGTCGTTGATCAATCCGGTCCCACCTTTAAAAGTGTTCTTGAATGTTCCGAAAGAACCTGCCGAAGTGGAATACTCCATGTAAGGTTTTGTCTCGGGACTTTCCGTCTGAAGAGAAACAGTCGCTCCGAAAGCAGCAGCTCCATTAGTAGATGTACCGGCACCTCTTTGGATTTGAATGTTTCTAACGGAAGAGGTGAAGTCTGGCATATTCACCCAAAACACCTCCTGGCTTTCCGAGTCATTCACAGGAACGCCATTCACAGTGATGTTGATACGATTCGCATCGGTTCCTCTGATTCGGAACGAAGAATAACCGACGCCGTTTCCGGCATCTGAAGTCATGATCACGGAAGGACTTTGCATGATCAGCGAAGGAAGACTTTGACCATCGTTCCTCTTGATCAGTTCCGAAGCTGAAATTTCGCTGAACGCCACAGGCATTTTTCGCGTAGCCCTGGTAGCAGTGACCATCACACCTTCGAGTGACACGACTTTTGAAACACTGAGAGAATCTGCCGGTTCAGGACCGACAGCGTGTACCGCAGTACACATAGAAGCAAAAACAGTTAAAATTAAAACGCACTTCATCTTTTTATGTTTTGTTTGTTAAACGAAAACAAGAAAGATGCTTTATACATGGATGAAATATTTCCCATGGCCGCATTATCGGCCCGGTAATATGGGTATTTTCTCAGCCTGTAACACGCACTTCCGAGCGGAAATGTTACGAGCACCCCTTGCATTTTGGTCGGCAAAGTTACAAGTATTTGCAAGTAAATCAAAATTGATTTCATATTTTGCAAGAAAATCGAAGCATTTCTTTGTAGAAGACCGATTATTTACTACTTTTGCCAGCGATTAAGTGACGTTGAGGATGTGGAGGGGGCGGTTAGTCCCCTCCTTTTGTTCTCAGTCCACATATAAATAATGTATATATGATTGACGTCAACACAGTACGACAATTGGTGGAAGAAGCGCTTCAAGGCAGTGATAAGTATCTGGTAGAGGCAACAGTCTCTAAGGATAATCAGATCATTGTGGAGATTGACAGCGACTCTTCGTTGAGTATCGATGATTGCTCTGAACTCAGTCAGTTTTTAGAGAAGAAACTCGACAGAGATGTCGAAGACTATGAACTGGAAGTCGGTTCAGCCGGTATTACCTCACCCTTCCGTGTTTTAAGACAGTATCAGAAGAATATAGGGAATGAAGTAGAGGTGATGCTGAAGGAGGGTGGAAAGTCCACAGGAATCCTGAGCCGTGCTGATGAAAACGAATTTGAGCTGACTGTGAAGAAACAGGTCAAACCGGAAGGCGCCAAAAAGAAAATAACGGTGGAGGAGAATATCCCGTTCACTTATGATAAAATTAGATATATAAAAAACGTAATAAGATTCAAGTAAGCTATGGCTAAGAAAGAGGAAACAATCAGTATGATCGACACCCTTCAGGAATTCAAGGATTTGAAGAATATCGATAAGGAGACTTTGATCAGTGTCCTGGAGGATTCATTCCGCAACGTGATTGCAAAGATGTTCGGTACGGATGAAAATTATGATGTGATTATCAATCCTGACAAAGGAGACTTTGAGATTTGGCGTAACCGAAAAGTCGTTGCCAATGATGCTGAAGAGGTTTCAAATCTGGAAGTAAGATTAAACGAAGCCCGTCTGATTGACCCCGATTGTGAAGAGGGTGAAGACGTAACAGATAAGGTTTATTTTGCTGATTTCGGACGTCGTGCCATTTTGAATCTTCGTCAGACGCTTTCTTCCAAGATTCTTGAATTGCAGAAGGATAGTCTTTACGCAAAATACAAAGACAGAATTGGAAATCTGATTGCTGCCGAGGTTTATCAAGTTTGGAAAAAGGAGATCCTGCTTCTCGATGATGATGGCAACGAACTGATCCTTCCGAAGTCGGAACAGATTCCAAAGGATTTCTATCGTAAAGGTGAAACTGTCCGTGCTGTTATCCAGCGCGTGGATAATTTGAACAACAATCCTCGAATCATTCTTTCGCGTACGGATAATATGTTCCTTCAGAGATTGTTTGAACTTGAAGTTCCTGAGATCAATGATGGTTTGATCACGATTAAAGCCATCGCCCGTATTCCCGGTGACCGTGCAAAAGTTGCCGTCGAATCATACGACGACCGTATCGATCCAGTAGGAGCATGTGTAGGAATGAAGGGTTCACGTATTCATGGTATCGTCCGTGAATTGCGTAATGAGAATATTGATGTAATCAATTATACAACCAACATCCAGCTGTTCATCCAGCGTGCATTAAGCCCTGCAAAAGTGTCTTCTATCCATGTCAATCCGGAAGAACATAAGGCAGAGGTTTATCTGCGTCCCGAAGAGGTCTCTCTGGCTATCGGAAAGAGCGGACTCAACATCAAGTTGGCAAGCATGCTGACCCAATATACGATCGACGTCTTCCGCGATGTCAACGATGTGGACGAAGAAGATATCTACTTGGATGAGTTCTCTGATGAGATCGATGGCTGGGTTATCGATGCTTTGAAGAATATCGGATGCAATACGGCAAAGAATGTTTTGGCAATGGACCGCAATGAGTTGATAGAACGTGCGGATCTGGAGGAACAGACAGTAGATGATGTTCTGAGAATCCTTCGTGAAGAGTTCTCAGATGATGAATTATCGACACCTGCAGCAACTGCGAATGCTGAGAAAGAACAACCTACTGATGCCGAGCAATCCACAGAGAAAGCCCCTGAGGAAGCCGACAATACTGAAGAGGCTCCGGAATCTACCGAAGCTGATGAGAAGGAGAAAGAATAAGTTTACGACAAAGATAGATATATGCCTATAAAATTAAACGCTGTTATAAGGACGTTGAATGTGGGAATCGGCACATTGGCTGAGTTCCTGCGAAAGAAAGGATTTGAGGTTGAAGAAAATGTCAACCGAAGAATCAGTGACGAACAATTGACTTTGCTCGTGAACGAGTTTGGTAAGGACCTTCCAGAAGATGCCAAGGATTCATTATATGTTGAGGCAAAGATGAAGCCTGGTAGAGACCATTTCAAAAAAGAAACACCGGTCGTTGAAGAAAAAACGGTAGAAAAGGAAAAGGTGGCTTCTGAGATTGAAACAGTGATCCCAGAAGAGTTCCGTCCTAAAATTGTTACCAAAGGAAAAATCGATTTGGAAACTTCTCATCCTGTCAAGAAAGAGGAACCGGTTGCAGAACCGACTCCTGAGAAGAAGGTTGTTGAAGAAAAACCTAAGGAACAACATGTTCATGTTGAGCATAAGACGGAAGAGAAACACGAAAAGCCGGCAGTTCCTGTTGAACCGGTAAAACAACCGGAGAAGGAAATCAAACCTGAACCGAAACCGGAACCTGTGGCTTCTCAACCCGAGAAGGTTGCTCCTAAAGTTGAAGTGAAGGTGGAGGTGCCTGAAGAGAAGAAGCCTCAGCCAAAAGCTGCAGAACCTGTTGAAGTGAAGCCTGAACCTGTCAAGCCTGTTGTTGAACAACCTATAAAACCTGTAGAGAAGGAACCGGTTCAACCAATAAAGAAAGAGGAAGAACCTAAAGTAGTGACTCCGGAAGTCGTTGAACAGCCTGCTGCAGAAAAAACAGATAATGAAGAGATATTCCGCCTTCATACGCCGCGGCTTGAGACCAATATCAAGGTTACGGGTAAGATCGATCTCGATGCGCTCAACCAATCTACTCATCCCAAGAAGAAAACGAAGGAGGAGAGACGTAAAGAACGCGATGAAAAGATGAAGACAAATGCTCCTCGCCCAGGAATGAATCAGCAACATCCTCGCGGACCGAAAGACGGAGCATCCGCTAAACCTGGAACATTTCAGGCTCGCCCCAATGGTACTACTTCGGCTCCTGCAAAACCCGGAACGGAAGGAGAACATAAGAAACGCAATCGTATCAAGAAAGATCGCGTGGACATCAACAGTGTATCCGGAACAAACTATCCGCGTACTCCTAGAACGGATGATCACCGTTCTCGTCTGAAGAGACCTATCAAGGCCGAGGTTAACGATGAGGACGTACAGAAACAGATTAAGGAGACTCTTGCCCGCTTGACGACAAAGTCTAATAAAGGTGCCAAATATCGTCGTGAGAAACGTGATGCAGTCGTAAAGCGTGAACACGAACAGGAAGAACTGGAAAAGGAGGAAAGCAAGGTATTGAAGTTGACGGAATTCGTTACGGCCAATGATCTTGCCAACATGATGAACGTTCCGGTTACGAAAGTCATTGGAACCTGTATGAGCATTGGCATCATGGTCTCTATCAACCAGCGTCTGGATGCCGAGACCATCAATATCGTAGCTGAAGAGTTCGGATTCAAGACCGAATATGTCAGTGCTGATGTGGTTGAAGCCATCAAGGCTGATGAAATGGAAGACGACAATGAAGAGGATTGGGTAACACGTCCACCGATCGTAACGGTCATGGGACATGTCGATCATGGTAAAACCTCTTTGCTGGATAATATCCGTAATGCGAACGTTATCGCAGGTGAAGCCGGTGGTATCACGCAGCACATTGGTGCATACAACGTGAAATTGGCCAGCGGACGTCATATAACTTTCCTTGATACTCCGGGTCATGAAGCCTTCACGGCTATGCGTGCCCGTGGTGCGAAGGTGACCGATATTGCCATTATTATTGTTGCGGCTGACGATAGTGTGATGCCACAGACCATTGAAGCTATCAATCATGCTTCTGCTGCAGGTGTCCCGATTGTTTTTGCCATCAATAAGATTGATAAGCCTCATGCCAATCCTGAAAAGATTAAAGAGGAACTGGCGAATATGAACTACCTGGTTGAAGACTGGGGTGGTAAATATCAGTGTCAGGAAATTTCTGCAAAGAAGGGTATTGGCGTGAATGATTTGCTTGAAAAGGTATTACTCGAAGCTGACTTGCTCGACTTGAAGGCAAATCCAAAACATAAAGCTACCGGTACGATCATTGAATCGTCATTGGACAAAGGTCGTGGTTATGTGGCTACAATCCTGGTTGAAAACGGAACGCTTAAGATTGGAGACATCGTACTCGCCGGAACACACTTCGGTCGTATCAAGGCGATGTTCAACGAACGTAATCAACGTATGGAACAGGTAGCTCCTTCCGAACCGGCATTGATTCTCGGTTTGAATGGTGCACCTCAGGCCGGCGATACGTTTAATGTGCTCGATACAGACCAGGAAGCACGTGACATCGCGACACGTCGTGAACAGCTTCAGCGTGAACTTGGCATACGTACTCGTAAGATTCTGACGCTCGATGATATCGGTCGTCGTATTGCTGTGGGCAACTTCCAGGAACTGAATGTCATTGTCAAAGGTGATGTGGACGGTTCTGTCGAGGCTTTGAGCGATTCTCTGATTCGTCTTTCTACTGAAGAGATTCAAGTGAATGTGATTCATAAGGCCATCGGTCAGATTTCCGAATCGGATGTCGAACTGGCAGCCGCATCCAATGCAATCATCATTGGTTTCCAGGTTCGTCCTTCGGCTATTGCTCGTAAAAATGCAGAGCGTGAAGGTGTTGAGATTCGTCTCTATTCCATCATCTACGATGCGATCGAGGAGGTCAAGAGCGCTATGGAGGGAATGCTTTCTCCGGAGATCAAGGAGGAGATCACTGCAACTGTCGAGGTTAAACAGGTATTTAAGATCTCTAAGGTCGGCTCAGTTGCCGGTTGTATTGTAACGGAAGGCAAGATCCGCCGTACCAATAAGGTTCGTTTGATCCGTGACGGTATTGTACAGTTTACAGGAGAGCTTGGCTCACTCAAACGTTTCAAGGATGATGTAAAGGAGGTTGTATCCGGTCAAGATTGCGGACTTAACATTGAGAATTACAACGATGTTCAGGTCGGCGATATCATCGAATCGTTCGAAGAAAAGGAGATCAAGAAAACACTATAGTTATGAACTGGTTAGACATGATTTTATTCTGTCTGGCGGGTGCAGGATTTGCAAAAGGCCTGTTTGATGGAGTCATCAAACAGGTCGTTTCGCTTGTAACCCTCTTTGCGGCCATCTTCCTTTGTGGGAAACTTGTAGAATGGGGAAAGATCCTTATGCTTTCGATTGGATGGTTCCCTGAGCATGGTCTTACCGTAGTGAGTTATCTGATGGGTTTCCTTTTGGTCTCTGTTGTCTTGGGTGCGGCGGGATTCATCGTTCATCGCATGGTCGCTATAACGCCCTTGGATTTGGTCAATCATCTTATGGGTGGACTTCTCGGATTGTTGGTCTCCGTGCTTTTCCTTAGTTTGGTCTTAAATACAGGTGAACAACTTGATCCGAATGGTCATCTTCTAAAGGAGAAAACGCGTGAGGAATCAACTCTCTATAAGCCTATTCATGCAATCGTCCCAACCATTTACCCGGGAAGTTTGTTTATAAAAGAAAAACAGAAGTAAGTTCATTTTATGGAAGATTCAAATAAGATACTTGATGAGGTAACAAGCGGTGATTATAAGTACGGCTTTGTTACCTCTATTGATACAGATATCATTCATCGCGGACTGGATGAAGAGACGGTTCGGCTCATCTCTTTCAAAAAGAATGAGCCTGATTGGTTGCTCCGGTTCCGTCTGCGTGCTTTCCGTTATTGGCAGACGCTGGAGATGCCTAACTGGGCATTGCTTAAGATTCCGCCCATCGATTATCAGAATATCATCTATTATGCGGCTCCTAAGAAAAAAGAGGGGCCGAAGAGTCTGGATGATGTCGATCCTGAATTGCTGAAAACTTTCGATAAGTTGGGTATTCCGTTGGAGGAGCAGAAGCATCTCTCCGGTATGGCTGTTGATGCAGTTATGGATAGTGTCTCTGTCAAGACTACATTTAAGGAGATGTTGGCGGAAAAAGGCATCATCTTCTGCTCATTCAATGACGCTGTACAGCAGCATCCTGATCTGGTGCAGAAATATTTGGGCAGTGTGGTCGGCTATCGTGATAATTTCTTTGCAGCGTTGAACTCGGCTGTCTTTTCTGATGGCTCCTTTATATATATTCCCAAAGGTGTTCGTTGCCCGATGGAACTGAGTACCTATTTTCGTATCAATGCCAAAGGTACAGGACAGTTTGAACGTACCTTGATTGTGGCAGATGATGATGCTTACGTTAGTTATCTCGAAGGTTGTACAGCTCCTATGAGAGACGAGAATCAGCTACATGCGGCGATTGTGGAAATTATTGCCTGCGAACATTCAGAGGTGAAATATTCTACGGTCCAGAACTGGTATCCCGGAGACAAGGAAGGTAAGGGCGGCATTTATAACTTTGTCACGAAACGCGGACTTTGCAAAGGTGAAGGCAGTAAGATTTCCTGGACACAAGTTGAGACAGGTTCGGCAATCACATGGAAATATCCAAGCTGTATCCTGGCTGGTGATAATTCTGTAGGAGAGTTCTACAGTGTGGCTGTCACCAACAACTATCAGCAGGCTGATACGGGCACGAAGATGATTCATCTGGGAAAGAATACACGTAGCACAATCGTTTCGAAAGGTATTTCTGCCGGTCATAGCCAGAACAGCTATCGTGGATTGGTTAAGATATCTGCCAAAGCAGAGGGTGCTCGTAATCATAGTCAGTGTGACAGTTTGCTGCTGAGTCCTACGTGTGGAGCGCATACGTTCCCTTACGCCGACATTCAGAATGAAACGGCGATTGTGGAACACGAAGCGACAACCAGCAAGATTAGTGAGGAGCAGATGTTCTACTGCCAGCAGCGTGGTATTTCGCCTGAAGAGGCTGTCGGATTGATTGTAAACGGTTATGCCCGCGAAGTGATGAATAAACTGCCGATGGAGTTCGCAGTGGAAGCACAGAAATTGTTGAGTATCACATTGGCTGATACGGTAGGATAACAACGATTGACATGAGAGTGAAGCTTGTTCTGTTGTTGCTGTTGTTTTCAGCAACAACGTATGCACAGTTTGCAGTCAAGGCAGTTGACAAAGGAGCGCGACGTCTGTACGCTTTCACGTATGCTGGCACTGCCATCGCTCATCCGGTTCTTACGACGCATACACCTGGTTATAACGTAGGTAACGAAAGTGAGGGAATGCTGCTGAGTGGCGAGCTTTATCTGGATAATCGTTGGAATGTAGAAGCGGGATATTACAGAACGGAAGTTGGTTATGGCGTGGGTGATCGAACAATGGAAGGTCTGACGAGCCGTATCAAGAAATACTTTGTTCCGGAGAACATTTTCATTCAGCCTTATCTGGGCGCAGGTGTGGAGCTGAATTGGGGCGATGGATCGGAACATAATAATATGGGGTTTTCGCTGAACGGCAGCGAGCCTGTTTATCATTGGCAGGAAACGACCAATCCGCGAATATCCTTTGTTCCTTCTGTCGGATGCGATTTGTATCTGTTTTCATCTTTGGCATTTGTCATTGATTATAGATTCTCGATGGGCGTTGCTTCGCATACGAACATCTACAGTGACAAGATGGAGACAATGAAGGAACTTGGAGATAATGGTTTTTATCACGGACTGAACCTTGGCGTCAAGGTGTCTTTCCCGTTCCGTTTTACGTCGAGTGACGGACAAAGTCTGCTTTTCCTGTTGTTCTCGGCATTGTTTGATAGATATTATGAATAGAAATAAATAAAGATATAGTCATGTTAGAGATAAAGAACTTACACGCTTCCATCAATGGAAAGGAAATTTTGAAGGGCATCGATCTGACTGTCAAAGACGGAGAAGTACATGCCATCATGGGCCCGAACGGTTCCGGCAAAAGTACGCTCAGCAGTGTGCTGGTTGGAAATCCGGCATTCGAAGTCACAAAAGGTGAAGTGACATACAATGGAAAGGATTTGCTGACACTGACGCCGGAAGACAGAAGTCGCGAAGGTATCTTCTTAAGTTTCCAATATCCTGTGGAGATTCCCGGCGTGAGCATGGTCAACTTCATGCGTGCAGCCATCAATGCACAGCGTGTATATAAAGGTCTTCCTCCTGTTTCCGCTTCAGATTTTCTAAAGATGATGCGCGAGAAACGAGCTGTTGTCGGACTGGACAACAAACTGGCCAACCGCAGTGTTAACGAAGGATTTAGTGGTGGTGAGAAGAAAAAGAACGAGATCTTCCAGATGGCGATGCTTGAACCGAAGCTGGCCATACTTGACGAGACTGATTCCGGACTTGACATCGATGCATTGAGAGTCGTTGCCGAAGGTGTCAACAAACTGAAGACGCCGGAGACTTCAGCCATTGTCATTACACACTATCAGCGTCTGCTCGATTACATTAAGCCGGACATTGTCCATGTGCTTTACAAAGGACGTATCGTCAAGACGGCGGGTCCCGAATTGGCACTCGAACTGGAAGAGAAGGGTTATGACTGGATTAAGGAAGAGTTAGGAGAGGAGCTGTCATGAAATCCGAACAACAATACATTGATCTCTTTGCCCAATGTGAGGACTTGATCTGTCGTCACAGTGCTCAGGTGATGAATGCGCCTCGAGCAGCGGCAGCGGCCGACTTTGAGCGGCTCGGTTTTCCCTCTCTGAAAGGTGAGGATTAT
Source organism: uncultured Parabacteroides sp. (assembly GCA_964542435.1). Classification (GTDB taxonomy): domain Bacteria; phylum Bacteroidota; class Bacteroidia; order Bacteroidales; family Tannerellaceae; genus CAZIVE01. Next base: position 1,701 of record CAZIVE010000008.1, on the reverse strand, counting down.
AAATATACAGATGTAGCCGAAGCTTTCGCCCCGAATTACGGACTCAATCTGAATCGGCTGTCCATTCCGGTCAATCCGAATGATGTCTTTCGTTGTGATGTCCCCAATATGAGCACATCGCTCTATTTTGTGGTCAATGATTCCTTTTACGAGAAAGCTGCGCCTGCAGCTCATCTTCCGGAAGGTGTCTATGTGGGAGGATTGCAGAATTTCTGTAAACAGCATCCCGAGATTGCCTCGAAGTATTATGCCAAGGCTGCTTCCTCTTCGCATGACGGAATCATTGCACTCAACACGATGCTCGCAGAGGATGGCTTTGTGGTATATGTACCGAAAGATGTGATTGTGGAGCGTCCGATTCAATTGGTCAATATCTTCCGAAGTGACGTTGATACTATGGCCAATCGCCGTGTGTTGGTCATCATGGAGCCGCGTTCCGAAGCTAAACTGCTGATATGTGATCACAGCATTGATGATGTGAAATTTCTTTCTACTGAAGTGGTGGAGATTTTCGCTGAGGAAGGTGCTCGTTTCGATTACTATGATCTGGAAGAGAGTTCGATCTCAACGACCCGTTTCTCTTCGCTCCACGTTCGTCAGGCTGCGGGGAGCAATGTCCTCGTGGACGGAATTACGCTTACCAACGGCTTTACACGAAACAACTACTATATTCATCTCGATGGAGAGCATGCCGAAACGCAACTTTGTGGTATGACTGTCCTCGATCGGGAACAACATCTCGATACGTATAGTCACATTACACATGCTGTCCCGCATTGTACCAGCAACGAACTGTTCAAATATGTGCTGACCGACCGCGCAACAGGTGCTTTCAGTGGACGAATCCTAGTGAAGGAGGGTGCAGAGAAGACGGAAGCTTATCAGGCCAATCGTAATCTTTGTACGACGCGTGAAGCGAGAATGTACAGCAAACCGTCTCTCGAGATTTATGCCGATGATGTGAAGTGCTCTCATGGAATGACGACCGGACAACTCGACGAGAATGCATTGTTTTACATGCAGAGCCGTGGCATTCCGCGCGATGAAGCTCGCATGATGCTCAGTGTCGCTTTCATGAGTGATGTGATCGATCATGTCCGTCTCGATTCGCTGCGAGAACGTCTCCATCAGTTGGTTGAAAAGCGTTTCCGTGGAGAATTGGCAAAATGCATCGGTTGTACAGTTTGTCCGTGATAGAAAAAAGTAAGGTAAATTTTTGGTAGATTAATTCAATTGCTATACTTTTGTCCGCTGAACAACGAACCAAGGTTGTATCAGTCATGCGGAAGTAGCTCAGTTGGTAGAGCACGACCTTGCCAAGGTCGGGGTCGCGGATTCGAGTTCCGTCTTCCGCTCACGAAGGTCTTCAGAAATGAAGACCTTTTTTAGTACAGAATATTTGGAATGGTACTATGTGGCTATCATAATAGGAAAATTAGGTATAGGAAAGGTACTTCGTTACCACCACAGTAAGAAAATTAGGTATAAGGAAGATACTCTGTTACCATCACAGTAGGAAAATTAGGTATAGGAAAGGTACTCTGTTACTACCACAGTAGGAAAATTAGGTATAGGAAAGGTACTCTGTTACCACCACAGTAGGAAAATTAGGTATAGGAAAGGTACTTTGTTACCGCCACAGTAGGAAAATTAGTTATAGGAAAGGTGCTTTGTTACTACCACAGTAGGAAAATTAGGTAT
>CAZIVE010000007.1:38704-47167 GCA_964542435.1 uncultured Parabacteroides sp. | reverse complement strand
GGCATCGTGAAGACCATCCGTTGGAATCTGGAACATCAGGACTGGCTGAAAGGCATCATCGACGGCAACTATCGCAAATACTACGAAGAGATGTACCAGTCAAGGTAAATCTCTCCGTTATTTCACAATGTGATATCCCATATTCCCGAACTCTTCTCCAGCTGTACCAAAGCAGAAGCATGGTTGAAAAGCATCTCGATGTAGCTCGTACGGACATCATCGTAGGTGCGTTGCGCATCCAGCACTTCGATAAGTGACACTTCGCCTCGTTTGTAACTATAGATTTTGCCATCGATCACCTCCTTGGCATCATTCAGCATTCCGTTTTCATACCGTTTCACCTGCGCTGTGTAAGAGGTATAGCTTCGCCAAGCCTGCATCACCTCGTTTTCAACCTGAAGCTGTGTCTGCTGTGTGTAGCTCTCTGCCTGCTGCTGACGGAAACGGGCAGCATGAAGACTGCCTTTGTTGATATTGGAAAGTCGAAGCGGGAAAGCCACGCCCAATGTCACGCCGGTATATCGCGGCGCCGGTGCAATCTCATTCTCGACAATGCCATTACGACTGACTGATAGGGACAGATCGACATCCGTGTTACGTTCTCTCTTTGCCATAGTGAACGCACGCGATGCAACCTCCTGATTTTTGATCGCTGCGACCAGATCGGCTCGATCCTTCGAGGCGTTGAGCAAATCGGCAAGCATGAAATCACGTTTAAAAAGCTGCAAGCGTGCCGACGGTTCGAATATCGTATCGCCTGCGGAAGTTCCCATCATGAGGTTCAGTGCAGAATAGGCATTGTGAAGATCGGAAGCCGCCTGATGAACTTCGTTGGCCATAATGTCGGCTTCAAGACGGCTCTGCGTCACGTCGATCTCGCGAATCTCGCCCTTGGAAAAACGGATGCTGTCTCCCTTCGCCAGTTGCTGAATCATGGAATAGGCATCTTCCTTCACCCGATAAAGCTCCAACTGACGAAGCGCATCGAAATATTGTACGGTGGCATCGGCTCTGAGATTCCGGAAATAATCGGCAAGCAACGCTTCGCTCAGGCTCTTTTCGCTCTGTGCCAAGGATATTCCAGCTCCGCGTTTCCCGAAAGTAAAGGTCTTGCTGATTCCAACCTCCACGCCTTCGCCCATCTTCAGTGTGTTGTTCTGATTGTTGAAATAAGAGGCGGAAAGACTCACGTCGTTAAAGACCTTCGAAGCCTTGAGCTGTGCATCGGCAATGTTCACGTTATATTTCTCAGCTGCAAAACCAAGATTGCCGTTTGAAACCTTGTCCATATATTCATGATAGGAAATCGGCAGCACATTCTGAGCCTCCACTTTCACTCCAATGACAAACATACAGACAATGAGGAAGCAGCATGCCTGCTGCTTCACTTTTGGAATATATCTATTATTATTCATCTTTATCTACTTCATTACTATTATAAGGATTTGTTTCATCGCTCTTTTTGTCATTTTCATGACCTTTCTCCATCAAATAATAGAGAGGCGGAAGAGCAAAGACGGTAATGGCTGTGGCAAAAAGAAGGCCATAAACAATCACAGTGGCCAACGGACGCTGTACATCTGAACCAATGCCAGTACTGATGGATGCAGGCAGCAATCCGAGAATAGCGACCGTAGCCGTCATCAGGATCGGACGAAATCGGTGACGCGCACCGGTGACGACTGCATCCATCAGATCGCGCCCTCGACTACGAAGATTGTTGATATGGGAAATCATGATTACGCCGTTCTGGATGGAAAGTCCGATCAGCGCTATGAATCCAACTGCGGAAGAGACATTCAATGTCATCCCGCGCACATTCAACGCCAGCATGCCTCCGAAAAGAGCCAACGGTATGACGAACATCATTAATCCGGCCTGACGGAACTTGCCGGTAGAAGCAAACAAAAGCAGCAACATGATGCCCAACGCAATCGGAACGACTGCTGCCAGACGACTGTAAGCACGCTGCTGGTTTTCGAACTGTCCGCCCCATTTGAGACGGATTGCATCGTGATCATACTTGATGGACGACTCAATCTGACGGTTTGCCTGATTCAGAAAGGCGGTCAGATCCACACCGCGAAGATTGACACGGACAGTCAGATGGCGTTGGTTCATCTCACGCGAAATGGTGCTTGCGCCAGTCGTCAGCTTAATCTGCGCCACTTGAGAAAGCGGCACTTTCGTTCCGGCATCGGTAGTCAACAACAGATTGCCGATCTTTTCGGGCGTATTGCGACTCTCGTCATTGTAACGGCAGATCACATCGTAACTCTTGCTGCCGATGTAAATACGCGAAATCGACTTTCCACCAATGGCCAGCTCAATCAAGTCAGCCACATCCGAGACATTCAGTCCGTACTGCGCAATGCGTTCACGATCGGCAATGATCTGAAGCTGCGGCAACGGCGGTTCCTGATCGATGGTAACATCAGCCGCACCGGGAATCTTTTTCAGAAGATTAACCACCTTATCTCCGATGTGCCTCGTCTCCGTAATATCTTCACCATAGATCTTCAATGCCAGATCACTGTGTGCACCGGCAATCTGATCCATCACCATATCAATGATCGGCTGAGAAAAACCGACGGAATAACCGGGCATTGTGGAAAGCTTCTTCGACATCTGTTCGATCAACTTTGCCTTCGTCATGCCATGTTTCCAAGTACTGTAAGGCTTTAATCCTACACCACATTCCACATGCGACAGAGAAAAAGCTTCCGCACCTTCATCATCACGTCCAACCTGCGTCATCACATAAGTCACCTCGTCGAACTGCCGCAGCGTACGTCTCAACTCCGCGCCCATGGATTTCGATTTCTCTATGGAAATTCCGGGAGGAAGCTGAACTTGAATCCAAATGGATCCTTCGTCGAGTGGCGGAAGGAAATCCTTTCCGACCGTATAACTCAGTATGCCTGCGCCCAAAAGAATAATAGCCAGCGGCAAGAACACCTGCTTCGGCTTGTGCATAATCTTCTCAATAGCCCCATTATAAGAGGAAGAAAGCTTTTCGAGCCAACGATTGTGATACACCTTGCGCGGCTTGCGATACGCCGAATAGGCCAAGCCCGGAGTGAGAAGCAAAGCGACCAGCAACGATCCGATCAATGCATAACCCACTGTAAATGCCAACGGCGTGAACAGTTTACGCTCGATATGCTGAAAGGCGAACAGCGGCATATAGGCAGTGATGATGATCAGCGTGGAGAAGAAGATCGGATGAGCCACCTCTGTGGTTCGTCTCAATATGGAATCTTCTGTGAGTGTATCTTCGGGATGTCGTTCTCGCTTCTTGAGGATCGTCTCCATCATCACAATGGCGCCGTTCACGAGGATACCGAAATCAATGGCACCCAGCGAGAGCAGATTGGCTGGTACATGAGTGAGCGACATAAAGATGAAGGCAATCAGCAACGACAACGGAATCGTGATGGCCACGAGCAAAGCTCCACGCCAATTGCCAAGAAAGACAATCAGAACCAGCACAACCAGAATCATGCCGGCAAACAAAGTATGCGAAACGGTATTCAGCATTGTGTTCACCAGATCCGTTCGATCCATGAAGACATGAATATGCGTTCCTTTCGGAAGAATCTCGTTGTTCAGTTCATCCACCGCAGCATGCACACCTTTCAGCACTTCGGAAGGATTCTGTCCGCGAAGCATCTGCACGACGCCTTCCACGCCATCGGAAATATTCCGTTCCTTGTCACTGAATCCGAATACACCTTTACGCTCCAGATTACCATATTTCAAGGTTCCTACATCATTCAGATAAATCGGCACGCCATTGACCGTTTTGATCACGATACGTCCCAGATCCTGCAGATCCTTCACCAATCCGATTCCACGGATCACGTAACTCAAATCGCCACGGCTCAAGATGCTACCTCCTGCATTGACATTGTTCTTCTCGATCTTTTCCGTAATATCACCAAGCGTAATGCTATATTGATCCATTTTGCGCGGATCGATCTCGATCTGATACTGCGTCGTGATTCCTCCGAAGTTACTGACGTCGGCAACACCCGTGACCTGCTTCAGACGAGGAACGATAACCCACTTCTGCAGATCAGTCAACTCGCGGCGGTCCAGCTTGTCGCTCTCTATGACATACCGGAAAATCTCACCGATGGGAGATGTCAGCGGGTTCAGTTCCGGGACAGCATCATAGGAAAGATCCACCTCAGAGAGTCGTTCCTGCACACGCTGCCGTGCCCAATAATCATCAACGCCATCGTTGAACACCATGATGACAGTGGACAGGCCGAAGGTATTCTTACTTCGCATGACATTCAAACCCGGCATGCCACTCATGGCTCGTTCAATTGGGATACTGATCTGCTGTTCGATCTCCTCGGCCGCCAGACCAGGGACCTGAGTAATGACTTGAACCGTCGTGTCGGCGATATCAGGATAAGCATCAATGGCAAGACGTGTCCAGGCAAAATAGCCCAATATGCCGAGCAGCGTGAAAAGTACGATCATCAGGCCTCGCCTGTGAATCGCCAAATAGATAAGCTTCTTCATGGCTTACTGTGCATCTATAAGATAAAAGGCCCCTGAAGTAACAATCATGTCACCAGCATTCAAGCCTTCGAGTACGACAGTCTTGCCATCGGCCGAAGTGCCGGTCTTTACCTTCCGCCGCAGATAACGGCGGTTGCCAAGATCGAGAAGTACATAGTTGCTGTCCTCTTCCTGAAGAATGGCCGACGTGGGAATCCGAACAACGTTCTGTTCTCTCTCACTCAATTTGACGGTTCCGTACATCTCCGGCTTCATCATCCTCGACCGGTTGTCGCAGGCAATGATCACCTCCACGGAACGTGTCTCCTCATCGAGCATTTCGCTGATATGATATACCGTTCCTTTGATGGATTGGTCGGGAAGAGCCACCAGTTGAATCTCCACTTCGTCCTGCGGATGCACAAGACTCAGATCCTTTTCTTTGACATGAGCAACGACCCAAACCTGATCGAGATTAGCGATAACTGCTACAGGTTCGGCATCTTCTTTCATATATTGACCCATCACAATCTTATCCGTGACGACCTCGCCTGAGATAGGCGAACGGACAATCATCGGCTGACCGGGAGCGATGTTCTTCGAATCCACTTGAAATACCTTCAGCGAAGCAACGGCATTCTCATAATCCTTCTTCTTCAATTCATAATTAACCTCAGCCTCCTCGAGATCTTTTTGTGCTCCCACCTTGTTCTGCACAAGATCTTTCACACGCTGAAGACTCTTCTTGGCAAGTTCCATCTCTTCCCGAGCCTGCGAACATTCCTTTCCGGTCTCGTAGAAGGCCGGCGAACTGATAGCAAAAACCGGACTGCCTTTGGAGACTTTCTGGCCAAGGCGCACGAACGACTTGGTGATTCGTCCTGCAAAAGGAGAAGCCACTTCTGCATAATTGGTCGGGATGGCCTTGACCACGCCCGACGTTGTGAACTCCATCTTATAAGGTTCGCTCGTCACCTTCAGCGTCTTCATCTTCGAGAGGATCGTTGAGCTTTTCCCCAACAAAATGGTATCGCCATAAAGAGACATATCTTCAGAGGTATTATCCTCTTGACTCTTCCGGCAACCACATAGAAATATCATTGAAATCAATACATAATAAATAGGTTTCATGCTGTTTGTGTTTGGTTGATATGAGTTTACTGAGACACACTTTCACGCCGCACAAAATTTGCACGACGAAAATGTGATGAAAAGAATCGGCCTGAACAGGACGATTTAAGAAAACTCAAGCCACAGGAGGAGCACGAAGATGAAGAGTGGAGCTGCTCTGTCTTACGATTTTGGAAAAGCCCTCGAAGAAAAAGACGGCTAGCAGTGTCAGCAGCATAGCCGGAGCCATATAATGAGCCGCAACGCCTGTAATCAGGTTGAGCTGTGCGATGGTATTGAAAGCCGCAGCTGAATGCGAGTGAGCGGGCTGTCCGTTCGCCCCAGGGAAATAAAAATGCGAATGGACAATGATCTGACCATCGAGTTCGTGAGTGTGCATGAAGTCCGTGCTTCCTACATAGTAGCCGAGGAAGATAATAACCAGAAAGAGCCTTCCGGCAATATCCACTATCTTACGAAACTTATGCATCGGTTGAAACCCATTGCTATTTTCAAAGCAAAGATAGAACATTTTGATAAAATTATTGTCATAATACTTCTCATATCTGTATATTTACGGTCGTAAAGATTAATGTAATACTATATGAAACGTAACATTCTCTTATTTGCAGCTCTGCTCTGCATGACGGCTCTTCAACCGGTGTTCGCACAAGATGCCGCAGTCAAAAAAATTATCGAAACAGGGAAGAACGATAATCAGGTAATGCATCAGCTGGATGTATTGACCAATCGTTTCGGTGGACGAATCTTGGGTTCAGGAGCCTTCGAGGATTCTCAGGATTGGATCACACGTGAATTTAAAAGCTGGGGACTGAACGTTGAGATGCAGGAAGCGGGAACACTGCCTATCGGTTTCAACCGCGGTCCGTGGTTCGGAAGAATGCTAAGTGATGACGACGGCATGATTCTTCATTTTGCAACGCCGTCTTACACATCCGGGACAAAAGGCGTACAACGTGGTCACGTACTCGCAGAACCACGAAACGATGCAGAGTTCCAGAATATGAAAGGCAAACTGAAAGGCGCCTGGGTCTTGATTTCAGGTACAAATACCGGCTGGCCTATCGACCGCTCGCTGACGGCGGACTCCACAAGAGAAGCTTACAAAAAGGAGAATAATGAAATAGCACAGAAGAACAATGACCTCCGCCGCCGCAACTATATGAACGGCGAGAAAAACGAGATGCTTCCTTTCAAGGAATTTCCCGGATTATACTATAAAGAGATGTGCGACGCCGGCGTCCTCGGATTCATACAATCGTCCACACTTCCCATACGTGCTCTCTACGACCGCAAGATGCTCGACAATCCGGCAACAAACTTCGACAACGTCCCGGAAGTTCCCGACATCAAACTCGACGAGCATCAATTTGCCATCATCCAACAGAAAGTAAAGGAACGTCAGAATGTGGAACTGGAATTTGATATCCGCAACCATTTCCGCATCGGTCCGGTGAAATACTACAATCTGGTCGGAAGCATCAAAGGAACTGAACATCCGGATGAATATGTCATCGTGAGCGGACACCTCGACAGCTTTGACTCTGCAACCGGAGCCATCGACTGCGGAACGGGAATTGGCCCGATGATGGAAGCTGCTCGTATGATCGCCAAGTCAGGAGCCAAACCGAAACGCACCATTCTCTTCATCGCCTTCGCCGGCGAGGAATTCGGACTGAACGGATCAAGAGCTTACGTGAAAACGCATGCTTCGGAACTGGGAAAGATCTCGAATATGTTCAATCGCGACGGCGGACCGGAACCACCTGTAGGAATCGCCGTTCCTCAAGCTATGTACGATGACTTCGTAAAGATCTGCAAACCGCTAAAGGACCTTCGTCCGGATTATCCTTTTGAAGTCACCGTCCGCGAACCTCGTCCACAGCCTACTAAACCCGGTGGAACGGATGCGACTGTCTTTGCCGTACAAGGCGTTCCCACCATCGAGTTCACGACCAAGGACATCAAAGGCTACGACTTTGATTACAACGAGATCTGGCACACCGAACGTGACCTCTACAACAAAGAGATTCCCGAATATCAGGAACAGACAGCTACAGTCACAGCGATCGTGGCACTTGGAGTTGCCAATCTTGACAAACAGCTTTCCCGCAAAGGACTATTCAAGGAAAGCACGGATAAATAATCGGTTCACGCTATATAATGGAAGGAAAAGAATTGCCATACAGGCTTTTTGAAGCAATAACTGAAAAGGAATCATCGAAAGATTGATTCCTTTTTTTCAATAGCTTTATGTACATAATGGTTTTTCACAGCTATTTCCCCTTTTGCCTCGCGTCCATGGCGAACTCAAAAAGTTTTACCTCCCTTTTACTTTGTCCATTCCATCATAGAAATTATTCTTCAGAAGCTTTGTTTTCGTTTTCTGAGTTACAATTTGGTAGAGCGAATTATAAGTAAAAAGAAGTGTAAGTGTTAATTCGTTAGAGCGAATCATTAGTCAAAATCATTTTAAGTACTGTTTCGTTAGAGCAAATCATTACTCAAAATAATTTGTAGTACTGTTTCGTTAGAGCAAATCATTACTCAAAATAATTTGTAGTACTGTTTCGTTAGAGCAAATCATTACTCAAAATAGTTTGTAGTATAGTTTCGTTAGAGCAAATCATTACTCAAAATAGTTTGTAGTACTGTTTCGTTAGAGCAAATCATTACTCAAAATAGTTTGTAGTACTATTTCGTTAGAGCAAATCATTAGTTAAAATCGTTTGTAGTACTATTTCGTTAGAACGAATCATTAGTTAAAATCGTTTGTAATACTATTTGACGGAACAAAATAAAGGAACGGAGCTTCCA
>CAZIVE010000007.1:14022-38604 GCA_964542435.1 uncultured Parabacteroides sp. | reverse complement strand
TTAAAATCGTTTGTAATACTATTTGACGGAACAAAATAAAGGAACGGAGCTTCCAAACCAGGAGTTCAAGAAAAAAGGAAGAAACGACAGGGAAGCAGTTATGCATATTCAGGAATGTGAAAAACGATGTTGCAGATAATTCATCTATAGAAAAGGCTGATTTTTTCATTGAACGTACAAATCTCCACATCAATCCAGGATATAAATTAACAGGTAGGAATTGAGAGGAAGCATAAAAAAGATTCAGCATCATTCGAACGACATGAATGATACAAGAAAAAAAATTCAGACGGTTGGAGCAAACCTACTACAGCCTATTTTCTTTTGGGATTTTTCGGGAACCAACCTTTCTGAACGCGTTTTTCCTGTTCGATGACTTCACCGATGGCCCAGAAGTTGGTGAAAGCAAAGACGCCGAATATTGTGGAAAGGAAAATGGACTTCATATAAAGCGAGACAACCACGCCGACAAAGCCGAGCACAAGGAAGATCCACCAACATTTTTTGGTGAGATAGTACTCGCATTTGATTACGATCGGATGGTAAATGCCGATAATGAGAAAGGTAACAATACCTGTCAGTAAACCATCGAAGTTGAAGAAGTCCATATTGATTGAGATAAAAAAGATGACGAATGAAATGGATCACTCGTCATCCTGTTGTATGTGAATGTCAAACTATTTCTTGCCTGTTTGTGCTGGAGCCTGTTGCTGTGCGGGAGCTGCGGCTGGCTGTGACTCTGTAGCGGCTGCACCTGAAGCGGGAGCTGCGGCTTCCCCGGCCTGCTGCTGAGCTGTACCGAAGTTAGGAGCTACGGCGTTCGGATCAATCGTCGGAGCATTGTTAACCTCCTGCTGGATCTCTGATTGGTCAGCTGATGTTGCCTTAGGAATGAAAGCAGTGCTGATAACACTCAGAACGACAAGGCCGATAGCAAGTCCCCATGTAGCTTTATCAAGGAAGTCTGTGGTCTTACGAACACCCATAATCTGATTTGATGATGAGAATCCTGCGGCCAAACCGCCTCCCTTAGAGTTCTGAACGAGAACGATCAGGATCAAGAGAATGGATACTATCACAATAAGAATAGTAAGAAATGCGTACATTTTATCTTTATTTTTTAGTGTTAATAATCAATTTTTCCAAAAATCTGATTTGGTCTGCAAAGTAAATGTTTTTTTCTGGATATTTCAAACTTAGACTTTGAATAATTTGCAAAGCTTTCTCATATCGTTTCTGACGGATGAAAATACGAGCCAAAGTTTCTGTGAAATAGCTGTCACCCAACGGACGAGACTGTTCGTCGTTCTGTTCCTTCAATGTTTCTGGAGTCTTTGAAGATGCTGGACTTTCATCCAGATGAATCGGATTGTGCGCATTCTCCAGAAACTGATCGATCAACTCAAGACGATCGTTCTGATTCTGTTCCGATGATGCCACAACAGGCTCTTTACTTTCCTGTTTTCTCTCCTTCCGTTCCTCCTTTTTCACTCCGTCTGACTGTGACCATAAGAGATAGTCGGAAGAGGCTGACGGCTGAAATAGAATCTCATCATTGGTACGGCCTTCGGATGGATGTTTGGTCAGAAATTGATCGATGAGTGAGAAAGAATCGGATGAATCTTTCGGTTCCTCCTTCTTTTCCGTCAGTCCATAGCGAGCACCCTCGACAAAGAGGAAAAGTTTCCTGCGATCGGGAATGGAGACCGACAGACGATGCAATTCATCCTCATAATGTTCGTCTTGAAGAGTATAAAGATTTTTCAGATAAAGCATCTGAGCTGCATGAAACGATGGATATTGTTCCACCAGATCACGAAGCACGGGAAGCGTTTCCGATGAAAGCACTTCAGGATTCTTCATCCAATTATATAATTCCGGAGATGTCATTGTCACCAATTGGCTACGGTAGCATTATAAATCTGATCCGTCAGTTCCTTGACAATCTCGGCACAAAGATCGCCCTCTACAGCCGACAGCATCTGATTGGAACTAAACTCCCGATAGGCTGAAAAAGACTGTTCGAAATCCTCATCGGGATTGGTACGATTGGAATAACGAACACGAACCGTCACGGTGAGTCGTGTCTGCGAAGCCAACTGGTTTTCTTTCACAGCTGATTGCGTGATGTCGTAACCTGTAATCTCACCTTCAAGCTGCAGATCGCCATTGCTGTTCAACAATCTCAATCGGGTCTGACGCTGATACCGATCTTTCAGTTCCTCCGTGAACGTAGAAGCGAGCGTTGGATTGACATACGCTGCCTGGTTCGGGAAGTCGGCAATAGTGATTGACTTCACTTTTGTGTAGTCGATAGATGCGCCGTTGAACTTATAGGAGATCGAACAGGCGCTCAGCAACACCAGGAACAGTATTGCGAAAGATATGAAATACTTACTTCGTGTTACCATTGTCCAGATTGTATTCTTTGATCTTACGATAGAGCGTACGTTCCGATATCTTCAACTCATTAGCGACGGCTCTGCGACGACCGTTGTTTCTCTCCAACGACTTACGGATCATCTCCTTCTCGACATCTTCGAGCGACATGGCCTCCTCTTCTACATCTTCAGCATCTTGAATGGCAGAGGATGCCGACGGCACGGTCTGAATAGGCGCAGCATGCACCGTTGTCGGAATCGTAGTAGAAATCGGAGCATAAGGCTGAGCTGTGGCTATGTTGTCTGAAGTAACGGTTCCCGACATGATGTCATGCACCAGCTTCTTCAAATCATTCACATCCTTCTTCATGTCAAAAAGGACCTGATAAAGAATCTCACGCTCATTGCGAAAGTCCTTTCCACTCTCTTCCGGCTGAAGCAATGCTGGATATTTTTCAATGGAGGACCCAGGCAGATACGTACGCAGTATAGCTGCCGTAATATCACGCTGCTCCTCTATAACAGAGATTCTTTCGGTGATGTTCTTCAGTTCACGGACATTACCCGGCCATCTGTAGGAGATAAGCAATTGTCGCGCATCTTCCTCCAGGCGAATGGCTGGCATCCGATATTTCTCGGCACAGTCGCTGGCAAATTTCCGGAAGAGAAGGAGAATGTCCTCGCTTCTCTCGCGCAGCGGAGGAATCTGAATGGGGACAGTATTGAGACGATAGTATAAATCTTCCCTGAACTTATTCTCACGGACAGCTTCTCCAAGGTTCACATTAGTAGCTCCGACAATACGGACGTTTGTCTTCTGTACTTTGGAAGAACCCACCTTGATGAACTCGCCGGTCTCAAGCACACGTAACAGACGAGCCTGCGTAGGAAGAGGCAACTCTCCTACCTCATCGAGGAAGATCGTTCCTCCGTCAGCCACCTCAAAATAACCTTTACGATCGGCAAGTGCGCCGGTAAATGAACCCTTCTCATGCCCGAAAAGCTCTGAATCAATTGTTCCTTCAGGAATAGCACCGCAGTTGACCGCAATATATTGACCATGTTTACGCATGCTATTCTGATGAATAATCTGCGGGAATGTCTCTTTGCCGACTCCGCTTTCTCCGGTAATCAGGACAGACAAATCAGTAGGTGCAACCTGCAATGCAACATCGATGGCTCTGTTGAGACCCGGATTGTTGCCAATAATTCCAAATCGCTGTTTTATCTGTTGAATATCTACCTTTGTCATCATACGTCTTTTCTCCCTTTTGGATAACTATGACAAAAGTACTAATCTTAATTGGAAAAGCAGTCAATATGCCGAATGATTCTTACTTTTTGGCCCCGTAAGTACGTTCGCAAAGGAACTTGGCGAGTGCATCCTTGTCTTTGCCGAACTGTGAAATTTCCTCGGGAGAAATCGGCTTTCCAATATAGACATGAGCTGTCTTTCCTTTCTTGTTGAATGCTTCAGCAGGAATTCGGAGTGTACGGATCTTCCAACTGATACGTCCTAACAGATAGAAGAATACAGTATTATAGAAATCAAAGAATACCGGATAAACAGGAACATTGGCTTTCTCTATCAGACGAATCACGCTATGCGCCCACGACAGGTCGTGGATCTGCTTCGTCATGGGATTATAGAATGAAATAGCACCGGCAGGAAAAAATCCCATAGGATGGCCATTTTGAATCCAACTGATGGAGTCGCGAATGCCGTTAAGGTTAGCCGGATTCATCTTACCGGTTTTCTCCGAATCGGGTCTGACTGAAATGAAATTATCTTCCATCGCGCCGATATTGGTTAGGACGCCATTCACCATCACTTTGAAATCAGGACGACGAGAAGCAAAAATATCAATAAGGATAATGCCATCAATAGAACCGATCGGATGATTAGAGACCGTGATAAAGGATCCTTCGGGAAGAGAATCCAGAATCTCCTTGTTATGGATCTCATATCGGATGTCGATCATCGGATCGCTGAGCAAAGCAGAAGTAAATGCAGCGCCCCTCAGATCACAATGTTTCTCATGCACCTTATTGACCTTTTCTATACAGAATATACGGAGCAACCATTTACCGACACGTTCTAAAGGACCCTTGAAAATGGGAGCCATCTTCTGAAGGTCGTGGATGTCAATTACAGATTTCTTCATGTTACAAAAATCAACTCAAATAGCCGGCACACATCTTTTCATGCCGTTTGATACAAATACACAGCACAGTGTTCAATACAACGATTTCATAAACGAAATAGAGCCACACCATGCCCGTTAATACGATAATGAACATTACGATGGTTCGTCCGTTGAACGTAAGAAGGTCCAACGTTTTCATCAGCTCTTTGCTCTTCTTGCGGAAGCTGATACGAATATCCTCGGGAATATCATCTCCGTATTTGGAATGCATATCTTTCAACATCGCCTGCAACTTGGGAGTAAGCGAAACCTGGAGCTCTGAATATCCATGATACAGCATATAAAAGAACTTACCAATCCCTTTCGGCATCTTCTCGCTTTTTGCCTCAATCTCTTCCGGAGACTGAAATTCGGCTCCCTTTTCCTTACTGATAAAATAGAGATGGAGCGTCTTGTAATAGTCGGTAATATTAGCCTGCACCAGATGAGAAAGGCCGGAGGCAACTGCAGGAATAAAGAACCAGCCTGTAATTCCATAAAGATCGCCAAGTCTCAAAGCAAAGCCTACATAGATACAAGTGAACCAAACATCGCCTGCCATTCCATCAAGGATTCGTCCGATAGCAGATTTGATGCCCGTGAGCCGAGCCAGTTGACCGTCCACACAATCCAGGATATTCGCCAAGACAAGCATCAGAATACCCAAAAGGTTCCAATAAATATTATTGAAATAGAAGAAATAACCGGCAGCAGCTCCCACAAAAATCGAAATGATTGTAATCTCATTGGGCGTGATTCCTGTTCCTCTCAACGCACGGGCAATTCGGAATCCAATGGGACGATAAAAGGCACGATCGACCTTGTTCTCGGTTTCTATCGATTTGAGGGATGACTCATATTCTTTGTCTAATTCGCTCATTTGAATATTATTTATAAGAGTAACCGCCGTCCACGACAATCACATCTCCATTGAAATAATCATTTGCTATCAGCATCTTATAGACTTCAGCTATCTCTTCTGGTTTGCAGAAGCGTCCCAAAGATGTCTTATTCTCTATGTTGTGTCTGATCTCTGCTGGCTTTGTCTTCTGCCATTCCGTATCCACGAAACCTGGAGCGACTCCGTTGACGCGCACTTTGTATGGGACGAGGAATTTCACAAGATTCTTCACCAAAGCATGAACTGCACTCTTGGTCACGCCATAAGCCAGAGAGACGGAGTGCGGATGAACAGCCATAAGCGATCCTGTGAAGACGATACATCCACCGGGATTAATAAGTGTGACAATCTTTTGAATTAGGAAAACAGGGAAATGGACGTTAGCGAAGAATACTCTCTCCCAATCTTCAAGCTTCAGATTTTCAAAAGAATCACGACAGGTAAGTCCGGCATTCAAGACCAACGCATCCAAATGCAACGATTTCTCCATCAAGAAATCATAGATCGCTTGAATGGATTCCGATTGAGAGATATCCGCTTTCAACGCATAAGCCTCTACAGAATGGCTTTGAGAAAGTTCGGATGCTACAGCAGTAGCATTCTTATCATCAGAAGCATAAGTCAAGATCAGATTAAATCCAGAGTCTGCAAGACAAGTAGCAACCGCTTTTCCAATACCTTTGGTTCCGCCTGTTATCAGTGCAAACTTTTTCATTGCTCTGTTTCGTTAAGCCCTTTTATATTAGCTGGTTTAGCCTGACGTTGAGATTTCAGATTGGCTTCGTACGTATCGTGAATAGTTTTCTTAAGATTAGTGGATGAGACGCCCGTTCCATAAGGGAAGTAAAAGACGGTCACACCCAAATCTTTCAGATAATCATATTTACCATACCAATCGTCTCCAACCACAAAAGCATCGATATTGAGCTTCTTCACAATCTCCGTATGGTCCAGAGTGTGCTGAGGGATGACAATGTCAGGAGTCTTCAAGGCTTCTATAATGGCGAGTCGTTCGCTGAAAGGAATGATTGGCTTGGGTTTATAAGATTCAACCAGTTCGTCTGTACTTACACCTACAATGAGGATGTCGCCCAGACTACGTGCATAATTGATCATGCGCAGATGATTGTAATGAAACATATCAAATGTGCCGGATGTATAAACTATAGTCTTATCTTTAAACATGCCAATAAATTTTTGTGCAAACTTAATCAAACTTTCGTTAAAAGAAAAACGCAGCTGATAAGATTCTACAAATCGTCCAATTCATCCTCGCTTTTGGACAAATCTAAATGTTCATTATCGCCTCCTTTATCAAAATATTGTTTACGGAGCGGATTGACATTTGCCTCCTGATAGGTCTTGCGGTTACGATAAATATCAATGGCAGCATAGACGGCATCGCGGAATGACTGTTCCGAAGCCAAGTTCTTTCCTGCAATGTCATAAGCGGTACCATGAGCTGGAGAAGTGCGAACGAAGGGCAGTCCTGCCGTATAGTTAACACCATCTTCCATGGCAATGGTCTTGAATGGAGCCAAGCCCTGATCATGGTACATGGCCAAAACGCCGTCGAACTTATCATAGGTATGTGATCCGAAGAATCCGTCAGCAGGGTAAGGACCGAACGCCATCACTCCTCTTTTCTCCGCTTCTGCGATCCCAGGTTTAATAAAGGTCTCTTCTTCGTTACCGATCACGCCGGCATCTCCCGCATGGGGATTGAGCGAAAGAACGGCAATACGAGGTTTGATGATCCCGAAATCCTGTTTCAAGGACTGATTGAATGTTCTCAATTTATTCATAATTCCGTCCACTGTCAGTTGAGAAGCCACCTCTGAGATCGGCACATGTCCTGTGACAAGTGCAACGCGAAGCTTGTCATTCATCAGAATCATCAACGCTTTGCCCTTACCATTACCCAGCGATTTTTCAAGATATTCCGTGTGACCAGGGAAATGGAAACTATCACTTTGAATGTTATGTTTATTGATCGGAGCTGTGACAAGCACATCAATCGCACCGCGTTTCAGATCAGCAACTGCGGCTTCAAGGGCAGCCAATGAAGCTTTCCCTGCCTCTTCCGTCGATTGCGACAGTTCTACCTTAGTATCGTCACTCACACAATTGATGATGTTGATTCTTCCATCTACAGCATCCTCAGCTGAAGAGATCACATTTAGATTGATGGGCTGAAGATCGAGTGCTTTCCGGTGATAAGCAGCAATCTTTGAAGAACCGTAAATCACCGGCGTACAAAGTTCTTCCATTCTAACATCGGATACGGTTTTCAAAATCACCTCATATCCGATGCCATTTATATCTCCGTGGGTTATGCCCACCTTTATCATTTTATCTTCCATCTCGATAATTATTATTTCTCTTTAGATAATGAGGATGAAGAAGCTATATCAACTTCACCCGGCATACGCAAGGTATAAAGAGCTGCTTCAATTCTGCGTATGAAATTTCTCTTCTGGGTCTCAGGAGCGAATACGAAACCTTCTGCAACGATGACGCGCTTATGTTCCTGATCCAAACGAATATGCTGAACAAACGGTCCTCCCATCATATCATTCTTGACGCGCCACAAACCACGAAGCTCGCCACAATACTGTCCATTGACGGAAATTGCCTTATACTCTACTCCAAAACGTTTCTCCGTTTCCATATAAGAATCGGGAAATGCACCCGGCAAATTGAGTCTCATGAAGGAATCACGTTTAGCCACAAGGTAGTCAGCAGTGAAGGTGTTTCGATCGGTATAAGGGAATGAATAGACCACGATATCCGTACGACCCGTATTTGCATTATTGGATGCCCAGAAGAAATTGGTTGTATCCTTATAATAGGTCATGTTTGCTGGGACTCTCAGCTTGATGCCGAAATCTTTCATCAGATGATCATAGACGACCGTACTGTAATTCTTGTCGAGCTGCTGGACGAAACGATCTCTTTCCACACCCTCGAAGAAATTGACTATCACACCGGGATGCTCTGTAATAAACTCCTTGATCTTGTCTGCTGACGGAGCCTTCAGATAAGCGATAACCTGTCCGTTGGAATAGACATCATGTTCGTAACCAATAGAAACCTTCGTATAAAGCGATGGATTGATTTTCACAATCAAAATATTTTTTACATACGTAAGCAAACCATTGAAGTCATTTGGCGAAGAATAGGTCACTCTCAATGCAGCTTCAGCTTGTGGAAGACCTGGAATGGCAGATGTAAGCTCCGATTTCAATGCAAGACCACCTGGACTCTGCCAGTCTTTCGGACTCATAACGACAACCACTTCGTATGCAAGGCCAGTCGCAGGCGTCAAGACAGCACCTGAATTGCAACTTCCTAAAAAGAGAAGAAGTGACAAGAAGCTTATTAATAAGGAATTTCTTTTCATGACTTATCGGATTTTTGATTATTCTTTAATGTTGAAAGCATGCCGCAGGCTGCAAAGATATCCTCACCTCGCGATGCTCTGATAGTCGCCACTACTCCTTTCGCATTCAAAGAGTCTCTGAAATGCTCCATGGTGAACAGATCACAACTCTTCAGTTCTGAATCAGGTATCGCATGAAACCGGATAAGATTGACTCTGCATGGAATACCTTGCAACAAGTGTGCCAAAGCTGTTACATGGCGGGATGAATCATTGAGGCCACTGAACATGATATATTCAAATGAAACACGACGTTGGTGTGAAAAATCGTACTGACGTATCACTGAAAGTACATCTTCAATCGGAAATGCCTCTTCAACCGGCATCAGGCTTAATCGTTCTTCATGGAAAGGGGAATGCAGGCTGATTGCCAAATGGCATTCACTCTCATCGAGGAAACGTTTCAGGCCTTTCGCACCGATGGTAGAAACTGTAATTCGCTTCGGACTCCAGCCAAATCCATAAGAAGAGGTCAATATTTCCAGAGCTTTCATCAGCTCATCGGTGTTGTCCAAAGGTTCACCCATTCCCATAAAGACGACATTGGTCAACTGTTCGGATTCGGGAATAGACTGAATCTGATTGATTATATCGCCCGATGTCAAGTTGCCGTTGAAACCTTGCCTTCCTGTCATGCAAAACAGACAATGCATCTTACAACCAACTTGCGAAGAGACGCAGAGCGTAGCACGACTTTCCGTCGGAATATAAACCGATTCTATGGATTTCCCTTCGCCGGCACCAAAAAGATATTTGATGGTTCCATCGACAGACTTCACAGAATCTATGGGCGGTTCGATACCTACTTCAAAAGACTCATCGAGAGCAGCTCTCTTGGCAGCAGGAATATTGGTCATCTGATCAATAGACGTAACGCGTTTCTTGTAGAGCCAATCCGCCATCTGTCCTCCGGAAAAGCTTCGCAATCCCACACTCTCGGCTACGGCCTTCAATTGAGCAAGCGTCATACCGAGTAATTTTGTCTTATGGTTCGTATCAATCATTTTGAAGCAAAGATAATACATGTCCCGCGTAGAGAAAAACTTGTGACAAAGCTTTTTGTTTTTTTATATTCAAAATCCATCGTTGTACTTTATATATTCTCAGAACGTATCCTTAGAATGAACGTCAATGTTCCTTAAGTTCTATTTTAAACAACAAATACACGATGACATTTCTTTTCTCCACGAATGCAGTTTTCTGCGAGTACGAAGGGAAATATTTTTAACCATGGTCAAAACTTTTTGAATCAATAGATGACGAAGCCTTTGACAGTAGTCAAAATATTATTCAACCATGGTTAAAACATTTTACTTCAAAGAGTATTGAAGCGACTTACAAAGTATAAAAGCACATCCATCTTGAAGCATAAAAAAAGCTGCCTAATTTCGTCAGGCAGCTTTTCTATATAGTAAAGTCTGATTAATAGAAACGGATTCTATTATCCTTGATCTTTGCTTTGTTGATCAGTTCCTGGATTGCCTGGTAGCTTACGCGGTAAGCGTTGCTAGTATTGATGGCATCCACTCTGGCTTTCTCATCGTAAGGAGTTGCATCCTTTGTACGATTGTAAACCTGGAACACAAACACGCCGTTGTTACCAGCAACCGGAGCACTCAGAGAATTGAGCGATGCCAACGTGATTGCTGCATTAAGTTTCGGTTCAACGCCGATACCTGCAATACGCGGTGTTGCAAAATTAACAAACTTCACAGAGTCAACGGTTGCGTGCATTGCCTGAGCATAAGCATCAAGAGATGTAAGGTTCTTTGCCTTCAAGTCAGCGATGATCTTCTCACCCTTCTTTTCAGCAATCAGACGCGCTTTGATCTGAGGAGCGACAGCTGATACAGGAGCATAACCTTCGGGATACGACTTCTGAACAGATGCTACGACGAACTTCTCATCACATTCAAGGATTTCAGAAACGTCCTTGCCCTTTGCATTCTGGAATGCCCAACGAATCACAGCACGTGAGTTCTTGATGGAACCTAAAGTCTGATCATCCGGCGTAACAGAAGCATTGCTTACATATTGATATCCGGCTGTTTTAGCCTTCTTTTCCATGTTAGCCATTGTTTCATTCTTCGAAACGAACTGGTTCAAGTCGTTATATATCTTACTATAAGATGCAGAACTTGGAGATACAGTCATATCAACATCAGCAATCTTATACTTGTTTACATTGGCTGTACGTTCGTCAACCTTGATGATATGAATGCCGTAAGATGATTTCACAATCTTGTAACCACCAACAGGTGTTGAGAATGCTGCATCGCGGAACTCTTCATTTACGCCTCTCAAAGCCGTAGCATCGGTAAACCAACCCAACTCTCCACCATTGCTTGCAGACTGATCTGCTGAATTGGCTTTAGCAAGTTCTTCAAAATTGGCACCACCCTGCAGAAGCTTCAACAAACTGTCAGCTTCAGCTCTTGCAACATCTTCCGTCTTACCGGAGATCATGATATGACTGATCTTGACACTATCAGGAGCCAATGTCTTATCAACGAGCTTAAACATTCTGTATTTATTGGCATTGAAGACCGGGCCATAGATATCACCCTTGTTGGCTGTTGCAACGAACGTCTTCATATCTTCATCCAAAGCCGTTGTTGAGAAGAAGGCATCAACATAAGGAATCTCGGAATTCTCCGTAACGAGTTCTCCGACTTTATCCGTCTTTGACAACTCATCCTTCAGATTGGTGATGGTTTGCTGAGCTTTGTCATAATCATCCTTACTTGGAGTGATGTCAGCAACGATATAATTCAAGACCTTAGTCTCTTTGGTCTTGTACATCTCTTTCTGTTCGTTATATTTCTTCTCAATTTCAGAAGCCGTTACCTTGACAGAAGCATCCGGAATAGCAGAATAAGGTTCAACAGCGTAAGTCAAATCCGAATTGACAGACTCATCGTCATAGGCAGCCTTTGCATCCAGTTTGTTGGCACTGACAGCTTTGCCCAGAAGAATGGTATATTTCTGTTCCAGACGCTGCAGTTTGATGTTCTTTTCCCAGAACATCCAAAAACTCTTTGCTTTCTTGATCTGCTCCTGCTGGTCTGCGGGATAGCTAGCAATGTTTTCCGTATCAATTGTTTTCAAGAAATTCAGCAAAGCCGTCTTGTCGAACTGACCTTGTTGATTCATGAACATAGACATCTGAGTAATCAACGGTGAAATGTTCTGACCTTGAACCATATCAAAAAGTTCTTCAGGACTTACTTCCATTCCTAACTTCTGAGTTGCTTCGCCCAAAACGATTTCCTGAACCATTGCATCGAATACGGACTGACGGATCTGTGCCATATATTCATCTGACAGACTTGTAGAACCCATCTGGTTCTTGTACATTTCTGTCATCTGATCGACACGTTCCTGATACTCGTCGATATTGATAACTTTTCCGTCCACTTTAGCAATTCTCTGCTGGTTCATTCGAAAGAATGTAGAACCAGAGTTCAAAAAGTCTCCGATAATAAAAGCGAACATTGCTAAACCCACCACGATGACAAGCATAGCTGCTTTGCTTCTGATTTTCTCCAGTGTAGCCATTTATCTTATAATTATATTTTAATATATTTCCATTTTTAGGGCACGAAGTTACAAGAAAAATATAACAGATGTAACTTTTTCACTCTTTTTTTTCTAATTCTCCACTTTCATTCGTACCAATTCTATCTTTGTAGCGGTTGCTTTGACGATTTTGAATGTATAATTATCAATCTCAACCGATTCATTCAGCTTCGGGAACTTCTGATAATAGTTCAAAATAAGACCTGCCACTGTCACATAATCGTCGGACTCGGGCAATTCAAGATTGAAAGTCTCATTGAGATAATCGATTTCTGCTCTGCCTGAAAAGATATATTCATCGTCCGAAAGTTTCTTTGCCACTACGGAATGTAAATCATGTTCATCTTCAATCTCTCCGAAAATCTCCTCTACTAAATCTTCAAGCGTGACAATGCCTGAAGTTCCTCCGAACTCATCCACAACAACGGCCATACTTTTCTTTTCCTGCATCAGTAACTTCATCAGTTTGTTGGCAGCCATTGTCTCGGGAACAATGGGAATGGTTCGAATATGTTTTGTCCAATCGTCGGGATTTCTGAAAAGTTCCGAGGAATGAATGAAACCTATTATATCGTCGATATTCTCACCATAAACCAATATCTTGGAAAGTCCTGTCTCGATGAACTTCGACTTGAGTTCTTCGAGCGTAGTCTCTTTGTCACAGGCTACGATTTCGGTTCTCGGAACCATACAATCACGAAGACGGACATTAGAGAAATCAAGTGCATTCTTGAATATCTTCACTTCTGTCTCCATATCCGAATCCGAAGGCGAATCTTCAACACTCTGATTGATGAAATAGTCAAGATCCACTTTCCCCAAATGACGAACCGCCGTTTTGTTCAAATCCTTTACGCCACCAAGTTTCAGAAGGATAAAAGAGAGGAAAGAGGAAAATTTGGATACAGGATATAATATAATGTATAAGATGAAAATTGGAACAGCGAACATACTCAGTGAGAAGTTCGGATTTAGCTTAAATATGGTTTTGGGAATAAACTCACCTGTAAATAAGATTAATAGCGTAGAAAGAATGGACTGGATGAATACAACTAAGGCATCACTTTCAATATGAAACCATGATTGAAGCCATATTTGAATGAAAGGTTCCAAAAGTTTAGCCATGAGAAGGCCATAAACGACCAATGCGATATTGTTGCCGACGAGCATGGTGGAAATATACTCTTCAGGCTTGCGGTAGAAAATGTCAAGGATGCGGCTGGTGAGATTGTTCTCCTTCTTCTCCACCTCGTGAACCATCTTGCTGGAAGAGATGAAAGCCATCTCCATACCTGAAAAAAAGGCGGAGAATAGAAGGGAGATGAATATGTAAAAAATCAACATCGCTTGCACATTATTGTCTGTTGTTAGCTAATCCCAAACGAGCAGCTGCAGATGCGGGAATGCTGTCATTGGTAGGTTCGCCCTGAAGTTCAGGTGAATCATTGATAGGGAAAACTCCCTTGGTATTAAATATCTTATATTCGGTCATCTCTTGGTTGGATTCGAATCCTTTGCCCATGATGATCTTTTCTTGTTGTTGAATGCGGATGTCACGGTTCGAATAGACTTTCTGCGCCTTCTGATCCCAGAAAAGCTGGGAGGTATCGAAACGTTCTCCTTTTAAACTCTTGACGACAACATGACCGTCGAGTTCCCATAATCCGCGTTGATTGTAAAAATAGGCAGTGTCGGCTTTCATGCTTGCTTCCGAATGAAACAAAGTATCGAATTTCTCTACAAAAACTCCTTTTGGGAAAAACCAATGGGGATCTTTTGCTTTGCCATACACATACCAAAGTTTGGTATTCATTCTGTAACGGGTCACACCCGAATCGGATATGAGTGAGGAAACATTAATAGCTCGCATGGTATAAGATTTCTCAGGATCAAACTTAATAGCAACGACCTCTCTTTTATCCTTACTACAGGAAGTAAAAAAAGAAAGAAGCATAACAGCCGCCAATAATACGGCTGTTATGCGTCCATTAAGTTTGAGAAGAAACCTCAATTCCATTCGTCAAACCTACTATTATCTTACTACGGTGTTCTCTCCGATCCAACCGCCAACATGGAAAGATTTACCCTTTTCCAGTTCCGGATGCATGAAGATATCTTCAGTACTTGGGAGGTGAACACGACAAGTTGCAATCATACGGTTGGCTTCACTTGCACAACTTGGATCAACAGATTTAGCTCTTTCGAACTTGTCAATTGCTGCATAGTAAACAGCCTTTGCCAACACTGCATCACCAGGATAGATTGAAGGAGCTGTAGAAGCATACATACTTCCGATCAAGATATAAGCCTTACCATTGCTTGGATTAGCATCGATAGCTTTCTGGCAATAAGAACGAGCCGTAGAGTAACTGTTACGATCGCTGTAGATAGCGGCAATCATATAGTAGTCATCACTCTTTGACTTGTTGTCTTTATCCAGATTAGCAGCCTCATCGAAGTATTTGATAGCAGCGTTGAAGTCCTTATCCTTGAATGCCTGTTTGCCAAGTCCCAATGCAGCTTCTGCTGTAGGCTCCTTTGCATAGACATAAGCGGAAGCGGTCAGATAAGCATCGATCTCCTGGCAACCCAGTCCACGGAACAAAGAAAGAGTATTCTTCAAGAACTCAAGATTGTCCTTATTCTGTTCGATCTTGCTTGCATACATATTCTGGATGGTCTTGCAATCTGCTGCGCCACTGACTGCGAATGCCTGATCAATTGAGCTCTTATAAGCATTGATGTTGGTTTGTTCCTTTTCGTCGGTGGTAGCTTTCAACTCAGCTTCAAGAGTTGCTATAGATTTCAAGTAATCCTGAATGTAGGTCTGTTTGAAGTTAGGATCTGCTTTCATCTTCTGAAGAGAACTGAATGCGAACTGAGAAACTGCGAGTGCATCGCACTTGTCTCCGAACTGATCAATAACAGCTTTTGTCCAATCATAAGTCTTGTTGTAATCAGTCTTATCACCCATCAGTGACATATAATCCTGAACCTTGTGAGCAACGATCCAGTCTTTGCTGTACTTCTGGTCATCGCCGAAATATTTCACACGTTTGTCATATACGCCCATCAAGTCGTTGATAAGAGAAGCCTTCTTAGCAGGATCTGTTTCATTGGAGATCTGCCAGTTGACAATACGAACACCATACAAATAAATGTCCTTCGTAGCTGCTGGACACTCATTGTAAGCAATCTGCCAGAACTGCAAAGCATCCTTGTAGTTACCGGTTTTTGCATACGGTGTAAACAAACTAATGTTAGTGATGCAGCGAATACTGTCTTCACCTGAACCAAAACGGGTGCCGTTATCGACTCCCTTCTGTGCATAAGCTCCAGTCGCTACCATTGCGCAACCGAGAGCAACAAGTAATACTTTTACTTTCATATTCTTATCAAATTAAAGTTAGCATAAAAAAACTTCTAGTCGACTTTTCTCTTGAAAAACCACAATTCATTGAATGTGTAGTTAACAGTGAACCTGAAGTATTGTTCAGAAATCATGGACGCCACTTCTGGATGAACCTTCACATACTCGAAAGATATGTTCAATAATGAACGATTGTCAATCAATGGCATTCCAAAACCAACGCTCGCTCCGTATTCATCGTATCCTTTGCCTTCAATATTCGACCCTTCGCTGTTATTAACTCGCAGATATGAGTTTGTGTAATGCGCTCCTGCGCGATAACTCGTACGCTTTAAAAGCGAGCGGGAAGAATAATCAGGCAGCCATTCACCACCAGCGGCGATTCGTACACGATTTCGGAACTGACCTTTTTCGCTGAAGAACTGTGAATTGCTCCAGTTCTCATAGAGCACATCTGCTGCCAAAGTCACTTTCTTCGTCTTTACGTAGGATGCACCGAAACCGATCGAATTAGGAATGTCAAGTCGCTGTCCCCTAATTGTATCACTCGTGTATCCTGAGGTTGCTGTTCCCACTTGCTGAATATTGTATGTATGAGCATGCAATTGATTCGCCGGTGAAAAAGTCAAGCCGAAGATCAGATTTTCTTTGGCACTGATAGGATGCGTGTATTGAAGACCGAAATCCAGCTTCATATCACGAACCTCTATCCTTCGCTCACGTGTCACGCTGTATGCCGTTCCTGTCGTAAAACTCAAGTTGCGGTAATGTGTGATGTTGCCGAATAAAAAACCACCATTTAAACCTAATGAAAGTCTCTTCTTCCATATATCCATAGACAATCCGACATAGAAATCGTTTAATCCGCCTGTACCTTTAAATATTTCTCCCCACGAAGTTGAGCCTTGCGTCTGTGTAGAACCAAAGCTATAACCCACATAGGAATAAGGCAAAATACCGGCGCTCATGGCAATTCTCCTGCTTACAGGAAATTCCATCGCTATATATTCAATGTTTCCATTCATGTTATGCTGCTTGTTACTACCATCAGTAAACCAAGACAGTTGACCCGACGCTCCGACGTCAAAGATGAATGTCAACGTATCTATACTCGTATAGGAGGCTGGATTCATGGGATTGATCTGTCTTGATGATCGCAACCCATATCCTATACCACCCATCGCCCGCCCGGCACCGAACGACCTGTCTGCCAACTGTCCGTAACCGAACCTTGTATAGGGCGAATTCGTATTATTTTGGGCAAGCATCGGCAACTGCATAATCAACAGCAGTACACTTATTGCAAATAGCCTATTGTTTATCAACATTATACTCCAAGATTCTATTTAATCCTTTCAACACAAGATTAATGTCTGCAAAGATGAGGTTTTTTAAGCGACCTGCAAAATAAAAAGAATGACCGCCTGTTAAAAAAACCAAAAGAGAAGGATACGTCTTTTTAACTGCATCAATGGTTCCATCTATTTCATAAACGATTCCATTCACGACACCGGCTCTGATTGCTGTCTCTGTCGTCGTTCCGGTCAAAGGGACCTCTTCTGCCTCCTCTATCAATGGCAGACGACGGGTGAAAGCATGCAAAGAACGGAAGCGCGTTGTCAAACCAGGCGAGATATTGCCTCCATGATAAAGGCCATCGGAAGTAATGAGTTCGTAGGTAATACAAGTTCCTGCATCAATAACGAGGAGATCTTTTCCCGGTTGCTCAGCGACGGCACCAACGGCTGCCGCGATTCTGTCGCTGCCGAGTGTCTTCGGCGTTTTGTATCCTATCTTGATGGGCAGTTTTACCTCTTCTTCCAAATTTATGAAATGTTCCAAGTGCTCATTAAGATAGGCAACGAACTCTTTATCGGAATCAGTTACCGTCGAGAAAATACCTGAAGAAAGCGGATACTGACGGAAGAGCGAGGTGAGCGGTTCAATGCCAAAAGTGCGGAATTGCTTACTTTCGACAAGAGTATTCTTATCGAAGATGCCAACCTTGGTGGATGTGTTTCCTTGTTCTATGATCAGATTCACTTGTTTATGAATTTGGTGCAAAGTTATATCTTTTTGACGAATCTACATAAATTCTTCTTTCATATCACCCATTAAATCCTCAAAAGTCTTGCATCACGTTTGGAATAATTTCAAAAGAATGAGGATGCTGCCACAACTATTTTTCCAAATGTTACCTTTATATATAATGTATTAACATACGCTCTCGACAAAAACAATTGAAAAAATATCCTCTTCCGTGTAATGTTTTCTATTTTCGTTTGTCTTATTATCGAATGGAACAGGAAAAGTTCAAGAAAGAGGTTGTACCATTGAGAGGAAAGCTAGAGGCCTGCGCCCGCCGACTGCTTGACGATCCACAAGATGTGGAAGATGCCGTGCAGGAGACGTTCCTCAAACTATGGTTTATCCGAGAGGAGCTGGATCAATATGACAGTGTGGAAGCATTGGCCGTACAGATTACGAAGCATCTCTGCATAAACAAACTACGCGCTTTCAAGATTCACAACGAGGAACCCATCTGCGACAATGAGTTCAAGATGGAGAGTAACGATACGCCCTATTCCATTCTGGAACGCAAAGACAGTGTCCATCAGCTGATGCAGATTGTGGACGGATTACCGAAACTCCAACAAACGATTCTGAAGATGAAACACGTGGAAGG
Source organism: uncultured Parabacteroides sp. (assembly GCA_964542435.1). Classification (GTDB taxonomy): domain Bacteria; phylum Bacteroidota; class Bacteroidia; order Bacteroidales; family Tannerellaceae; genus CAZIVE01. The sequence continues at coordinate 20,059 of CAZIVE010000007.1, read as the reverse complement.
ATTTGAGGTAAGTGAAATTGCAGCCTTAACAGGAAGTACGGCCGATGCCATCCGCGTGAGTCTTTCAAGGGCCAGAAAAAAAATTAAAGATGAATTTTTAAAGATCCAATAGATATGCAGAATGACTTAAATGAACATATTCAGAATCTGATGGACCGTTTCTTCGAAGGAGAGACGTCTAATGCAGAGGAGAAAGAACTATACCTTTTCTTTACACAGAAAGATTTGCCAAAGCAGTTCGAGCCTTATAGGAAGATGTTCGGCTTCTTTGAAAGCGGAATGGCTGATGAGGCGACAAAGACTGAAGTTTCTGAAAAGAAACGGAAGGTCGTCTCTTTCCAAAAAATAGCTTGGACTGCCTTGGCTGTCGCTGCTTCGCTCCTGCTCGTTTTTGTAATAGGCAGCAGAATCCAAAAAGAGAACAACAACTTCAATCCGTACGAAGGAAGTTATATGGTAAAGAACGGCGTGAGATATGCATTGAGCGAAGATGCAGCACGCTCCATCGAACGAAAGGCAATCAAGTCGGAACAAGTGGCTTGCAACATTGAGAACGAAGCGTTGAGGCAAATGCAGAAGGCCAAGGATGAAAGCATGCGAGAAGCGAATCAGTCGAAGAATTCAAAAAACGACATAAAGAAATAATATTTAATACACTAACGATATGAAGACAAAAAAAGTTTGGATGATGATTATGGTGTTCCTAATTGGAACGATAGGTGGAAGCGTAAATGCCCAAAGCCACCTGAAAGCCGTGATGAAGAAATGTGAATCGATCGACAATGTGGATGTGAATGTGGTGAACAACAAGAACAGAAAGACCGGAAAACTCTCTCGCCGCGTCACCAACATTCAGTTCTCGTCCAAAGAGAATCCGAAACTGCTGGATGAGTTTCTGTCTGCTTTCAATCAGGATAAGGACAATGCCGACAAGGTGATCGAGAACAAACAGAAAGGAAAGATGGTTCCGACCTATTGCTTGTTCATCGATGGAACAACAAAGATCAGCTTTAATATGAGTATCTATGAGCAGGTAGTTGCTACTAACTGGGAGAAAACGCCAAAAGATGTCAGCATCAACTGCATCGAGAAATTCAATGTAGATCCTAACTCAAGAGATTTCGGTGATTTTGATCTATCGGACATAGGTAAATCCTTCCACTTTGATTTTGACAACCTGGATTTCTCCATTCCCGATTCTGCCTTCAACATCTTTTCAGACTCTACGTACAAAGAACAAATGAAGCAATTCAAAAATCAATTGCGACAATACCACTTTAACATGAAGAACGCGAGTAAAAACATGAGCAGGCTTGAACAAAGGAACACAAGTTTGCTTGCAAAGCAAATGCAACAGACCCAAAGGAATTTGTCGAATCAAATGAGGTTAAAGAATCGAACGACCATCATAAAGCCCAACAGCAAGGTAAACAAGAAGGTCATTATACTCAGCTAAGATTGACGAACGGAATGAGATGAAAAAGATTTCATTCCGTTTTGCTTTTGTATGAACCGAACCGGAAGAAACCAACAACAAATTCACTACCTTTGCTTCATTAACGAAGACAAACACTTAAACACACAATCCGTTTATGAAAAATCTCGCAGCAATCGTTTTGAGTCTGCTTGCCACAACAGCACTCTCTGCACAAGATAATACATCTTCCCTTTACGGAACAGGCGAATGGAACGCCGATTCGCTGGGGAATCACAGAGTGGTCGTTTCGATAGAGAAACCGAGCGATGCCGTACTGGCCAAGCTCGATTGGCGCCGTCGCGACCTGCAACCCGAAGCAAAGGACCTTTACATCATCGATGCACAGACCGGCAAACGGATCGAGAATGTTTTCCGATTCGCCGTCAATCGTGAGGAGGGCGACATTGTCTTCCAGCCGCAGACTGTCCCTGGAAAATACTACATCTATTACATGAAGTACGTCACGAGCGGCAGCGCCAACTATCCTACGGTGAAATATCCGTCGTTCAAAGAGACGGCTTCTTCAGAATGGCTGAGCAAAAACAAGCTAAATTCGAAGAAGCTTCCGAAGTTGCCAACAGCCACAATCGTGCAATATCAGTCCATCAATACTCTGAATTCCTTCTACCCGATGGAAATCATCGCCACGCAGAAAGAAAAGGATGCACTGCTGAAGACAATGCCAAACGACTCCTACATACTCTTTACGGAAGATCGCCGCTATCCGATTCGGATGTTTTCGGACATTCCTTCCAAATGGATCACTGACAACCGCCACGACTCCTTTACGGGAACGGCTGACAAAGGAGAATACTATGTGTTCCAAATCGGACTTTGGGCAGCACGCAAAGAGATCAAGCAGGTGAACGTAACATTCTCCGCTTTGGTCAACAAAACTACGGGCACCACGATTCCATCCTCTTCCATGACCTGCTTCAATACAGGTGGTGTGGATGTGACGGGAACGGTGTTCGTAAAGAACCTGGACGTGGCTCAAGGAAAAGTCCAGCCGCTTTGGATCGGTACGACGATTCCTGAAAAGCTGACGCCGGGCACGTACGAAGGGACCGTCACTGTATCGGCTGAAGGTGCCGAAAGCAAGACCGTCAGACTGACCATCAACGTGACGGACAATCTCATCGCCAATCATGGGGACAACGAGCCTTGGCGCCATTCACGCCTGCGCTGGCTGAACTCTCAGATCGGTGAAGATGATGAGGTCGTCACGCCTTACCTTCCTCTGGAGATCAACGGCAAGACCATCTCTCTGCTCGGACGTAAAGTAACAATCACGCCAACCGGTTTCCCGGCTGACATCACCAGCTTCTTCACCGAGACCATGAATCAAATCGGCAGCGAACCTCATCCGATTCTCGCCAAACCTATCGACTTGGCTGCTGATGGAGGCAATTGGGAAAATATGGACTTCGCCATCACCAAGCATAAATCCGGAGCCATCGCCTGGCATGCCATCAACCAGAACAACAAGTTTCTGATGAACATGGACGCACAGATCGAATCAGACGGCAACCTGGAATATAAGATCGAACTGATAGCAAAAGAGGATGCCAACATCAACGACATCGCTCTGAAGACCGAGCTCGTTTCCGGACTATCCAAATATATGATGGGATTGGGCGAGAGAGGCGGATTCTGCCCGAAGAGTCTCAACTGGAAATGGGATGTGCAAAAGAATCAAGATGCCATTTGGGCCGGAAGTGTGAATGCAGGACTGCAACTCCGATTCTATGACAACCAGTATGTACGTCCGCTCAACACCAACTTCTATCACCAGCAACCACTCATCATGCCGGCATCGTGGTGCAACAACGGGAATGGCGGAATCAATCTGAGCAATGAAAACGATGGTAGGACGCTCATCAACGCCTTCTCCGGTAGTCGTACCGTCAAGAAAGGCGACCGTCTCTACTATTACTTCAACGTGATGATCACGCCTTTCCGGACCATCGACACCAACAAGCAATGGCGGGAACGTTACTTCCATTCTTACCAACCCATCGACAAGATCCATGAATATGGCGCTTCGGTGATCAACATCCACCATGCGACGACCATCAATCCTTTCATCAACTATCCGTTCCTTCGTCCCGAAATGATGAAAGCCTACATCGACAGCGCTCATGCTTTAGGAATGCGGGTTAAGATCTACAACACGGTGCGCGAACTTTCCAACAGTTGCGTGGAGATGTTCGCACTGCGTAGCCTCGGCGACGAGATCTTCTCGAAAGGCAAAGGTGGCGGATTCTCCTGGCTGCAGGAACATCTTGACCAGGATTATATCGGCGCCTGGTTTGTTCCGCAGTTGAAAGACGCAGCCATCGTCAACAGCGGTATTTCCCGCTGGCACAACTATTATATGGAAGGACTCGACTGGCTGGTCAAAAATGTCGGAATCGACGGACTTTACATCGATGACCTTGCATTCGACCGTGCCGCGATGAAACGTGTCCGCAAAATCTTGAACCGTACGAATCCAAATGCACTCATCGATCTCCATTCGGCCAACCAGTTCAATCCGCGCGACGGCTACGCCAACAGTGCCAACCTCTATCTGGAACATTTTCCCTATCTCGACCGTCTGTGGTTTGGCGAGATGTTCGACTACGACCTCTCTCCCGATTTCTGGCTGACGCAGGTTTCGGGTATTCCTTACGGATTGATGGGCGAGATGCTGGAAAACGGAGGCAACAAATGGCGCGGCATGATCTACGGCATGACCTGTCGCAATCCGTGGAGCGGCATGGACAATCGTCCTCTCTGGAAATTCTGGGACAGTTTCGGCATGCAGGACAGCGAGATGATCGGTTACTGGGTTTCCAACAATCCTGTCAAGACCAACAGCGACAAAACACTTGCCACCATCTATCGCCACAACGGGAAGAAGACGCTGATCGCTCTCGCCACATGGGAAGACAAGGATGCGACAGTCAACCTCAACATCGATTGGAAGCAATTGGGATTGAATCCTGCAAAGGTTACGCTTCATGCTCCGGCTATCGAAGGTTATCAGACGGAACAGAGTTGGAAAATGGGCGAACCTATCGTCGTTCCGAAGGGAAAAGGCTGGCTGATCGTCGCAGAATAAACATACAGCATCAGTCAGAATACTAAACAAGGGTTGTTTAGTTGTTCTGCCGCCAACTGAACTGCTTTCCAAGGGTTGTTTGGAACTTTTGCACCTGCCGGAATGTTATGCCCAGTAAAAGCAGTAGTTACGAGCTACTATTCCTTTTTTTCTAGGAAAGAATCAAAAGCATCAACATACGACCAATCGAAATATACGTAGATAGATATGAACAATTTGATAAAACTGATAAAACAGAAAAAGTTTAAGGCTGCAGAACTTTTACTACGAAAAGAACTTACGGAATCCCCTGAAGACAGTTATGTCCTCACACAATTAGCAAATGTTCTATGGAATAGATACAAAGATCAAGAAGCCTTATATTATGCAGATGAAGCAAAAGAGCTATCTCCAACGAATCCACTTTTGATGTACACTCGCGCTAGAATTCTTTGGTCATTAGAAAAATACGAGCCATCGATATCGGAATGGGATCAAATTCTCGCTATGAAAGAGTTGGACGTTGCCAATAAAGGATATGGCATTGGATGGGCAAAGTCTGTTATGAATGATGCCAGATTTTACAAAGCAGACTGTCTGTTTCATCTTTATCGAGACGAAGAGGCCTTGCCAATAATGACCGAGCATCTACAGTGCAGAGGAAGAGGTATAGAGAGTGACTTTTCGAAAAAAGAGGCCATCCAATTTTACAAAGTGTTGAAATATAGTCCCCATAAAAAGGACTATGATATATCTGAAATCGGCTTTGCTACGGAGGCTCAAAAGACTAGAATAGTCAAAAGAATGGACATTTTGGGAAAGAGTAAGGATTGGAATAAAATGGTGCGCTATCTTACAATTATTTGCAAACATTATCCCAAAGAGTACTATATCAAGACCGTTCTTTCTGAATATTGTAAAATTCTTGGCGACAAGGAAGGATGTATAACTTATGCCAAAGAGGCCTTCGATCAAGAACCCAGCGACCCACTTGTAAAATATAACTATGCAGTAGCACTATGGGTAAGTGGGGCAACGGAAGATTCTCTCCGTCAATTTGAGGAGATTGTTGCACTTGGAATAGACTACATCGCTTTTTCGGAACATGGCGAAGGAACCTTGTGGGCAAAGAAACTAATGAGAGATACAAAAAATTATATTTTAAATATCCAGCAATGTCGTATGACATCTGCAAAATCCAATTTGAACTGACATCTTGTCTTTATCCCCAATCGGTCAATAGAAACAGAAAGATTCGTTTCATAACTATCCATAGTTAACAAGAAAGAGGTTTGTAAGACAGCAACCACTTCCGATAATTCCAATACAACCATAGGAATGAATCACTCGACAGTCGAGTACTGCTGAACAACCCGTCGAAAGCTTCACTCTACTGTCGAGTACTACTAAACAACCCATGAAAAGCTATACTCGACTGTCGACTACTGCTAAACAACCCTTGGAAAGCTTCACTC
>CAZIVE010000007.1:3709-13922 GCA_964542435.1 uncultured Parabacteroides sp. | reverse complement strand
CTGTCGACTACTGCTAAACAACCCTTGGAAAGCTTCACTCCACTGTCGACTACTGCTGAACAACCCGTCGAAAGCTACACTCCACTGTCGACTACTGCTGAACAACCCTTGGAAAGCTACACTCTACTGTCGAAAGTACTCAAATAGCTTTTGGTGTGCATCTCTCCGGGTTGTTACCAACGTGTTTTTCACGGATTAAATTCCAGACGATCCTTTCTATCAAGATGAATTCTCAAATGACCTATTCGGGTTAAACTATTCCTCGTTTCTTTTGTCTTATTTGAAAGCGGAAATCAAATAAAATTTGTTTCTTTGCTGAAGAAACCGACGTTTAATTAATACTATCAGTCATGAAAACGAAATATATCTATTGTCTACTTACGCTCGTCTCCTTCTTGACGTTAACAACAAGCTGCATTGACGATGACGATGACTACGACTCAATGTACAATATGTCGTATGATCTGTGCAGCTATAATTGGTACGATTCCTATATAAACGGAGATGGATTGCAATGCGAACAAACGCTGAGATTCTACAATGACGGAACGGGCACTGACTACACCACCATCTATTATGGTGACGGAATGTCAGACAATCGGAAGACCAATTTCTACTGGCAATGGGATAGCAGTCGTTATTCAGACAGCCCAACACTAGTCCTCACCTATCCGAACGGCACAGACTACTACGATAATGTCTGGATCGGGAACGGATATTTGCGGTGTGTATTGAACGGAGAGGATATCTCCTTCAGAGCTATATAAAGAGAGTCGGGAACGAAAGATCCTTCGTTCCCGACTTTTTTATGCGATGCAACGGGCGAATTTCCATTCGCCTTTTTCATTTTAGAACAGGCTCCAGGCAACCGTCAATCCGGCCATCACGATGGAAACCATACTCATCAGTTTGATCAGGATGTTCAAACTCGGTCCGCTTGTATCCTTGAATGGATCGCCGACTGTATCACCAACAATCGTGGCATGATGCACTTCACTGCCTTTGCCTCCATAGTTGCCCTGCTCGATAAACTTCTTGGCATTGTCCCAAGCACCGCCGGCATTGGCCATGAATACAGCCAGAACAAAGCCGGTGCTCAATCCACCGATCAATAATCCCACGACGCCTGTGACACCGAAGATGAATCCCGTCAGAATCGGTGCGACAATGGCGAGCAATGAAGGAACCACCATCTCATGCTGTGCGCCCTTGGTAGAGATCTCCACGCAACGTGCATAATCCGGTTCGGCTTTACCTTCCAGAATGCCCGCGATGGTGTGGAACTGACGACGCACCTCCTCGACCATCTTTCCTGCAGCGCGTCCTACTGCATTCATGGTCAATCCACAGAATACAAATGCCATCATAGAACCGATGAACATTCCGGAAAGCACCTTCGGATTCATCAGGTTGATCTGATAGTAGTTCATGAAGTCGTTGAAGGTCGCCTTTGCCACTTCCAAAGTACTTCCGTCGGCAAGTTCAATCGTCTTTTGTCCCAATCGAAGCAGCCCGATCTTGATCTCATCGATGTATGAGGCAAGAAGAGCCAGACCTGTCAAAGCAGCAGAGCCAATGGCAAAGCCTTTACCTGTGGCAGCAGTAGTATTGCCTAAAGAATCAAGAGCGTCGGTACGTTCACGCACCTCTTCAGGAAGACCGCTCATCTCAGCGTTACCACCGGCATTATCTGCGATAGGTCCGTACGCATCGGTGGCGAGAGTGATCCCTAAAGTAGAAAGCATGCCGACAGCAGCAATGCCAATGCCGTAAAGTCCCATTCCCGTATTGGAGAAGTCAAAGCCCGAAGCAAAAAGGAACGAGCAGATGATGCCGATGACAACTGCAATGACAGGAATAACGGTGGACATCATTCCCAATCCGATGCCGGAGATAATGACCGTAGCAGGACCCGTCAAACCGGCCTTGGCTACATTCTTTGTCGGCTTATAAGACTGAGAAGTGAAATATTCCGTCGATTGTCCGATAATCACACCTACTACCAATCCGATAACGACAGAGCAGCTGATCCATGCCCAGTTTTCGATACCAAGAAGATAGAGAATGCCAAACGTGCAGAAGGCAATCAGAACGGCGGCCAGATTGGTTCCGAAAGAGAGCGAAGTCAGCAGATTGCGCATCGTAGCATTTTCCTTGGTTCTGACAACGAATATGCCGATGATGGAAAGGATAATGCCGACAGCAGCAATCAGCATCGGAGCAACCACAGCCTTGTACTGCGTTGTAATGTCGCCCGAAGCAGAGAAAGCGGAAGCACCCAAAGCAGCGGTAGCAAGGATTGATCCGCAATAGGACTCATACAAATCGGCGCCCATGCCGGCTACATCACCTACATTATCACCCACGTTATCAGCAATGGTGGCAGGATTACGCGGATCATCTTCCGGAATACCGGCTTCCACCTTACCGACCAAATCGGCGCCCACATCGGCCGCCTTCGTATAGATACCTCCGCCGACACGAGCAAACAGAGCCTGTGTGGACGCACCCATTCCGAAGGTCAACATCGTCGTGGTGATGATGGTCAGTTTGTGCATCGGATCCAGCTGATCCGGAGCAACGAAATAGTTCAGTATAAGATACCAGAAGGAGATATCGAAAAGTCCGAGGCCTACGACCACCAATCCCATGACAGAACCACTACGAAAAGCGATCTTGAGTCCTTTGTTTAGAGAGGTGCGGGCAGCGTTGGCTGTACGAGCCGACGCATAAGTGGCTGTTTTCATTCCAAGGTAGCCTGCCAGACCGGAGAAGAAACCGCCGGTGAGGAAAGCAATCGGGACCCATTTATTCTGCACGCCGAATCCAAAAGCCATAATCGAGAAGAGAACCACCAAGGCGAGAAAGACAAGTGCCACGATCTTATACTGCTGTTTAAGATACGACATGGCACCTTTACGCACATGTGAAGCAATCTTAGCCATACGCTCGGTTCCTTCACTTTCTTTTTTCATTTGCCGAAAGAAATAGTAGGCGAACAACAACGCCAGTACAGAAGCGACAGGTACAAACCAGAAAATACTTGTAATCATAGCTAAATCAGATTTAATGTTAAACAGGTTAGGAGACTGTTGCACTCCTTTTTTATACCGTAAATATACAAATTAAATAGGTGAATTGATTTTTTCACAGATTATTATTCAATCATTTAAGAAAAAAATCTCATATTTGTTTCAATAATCTATTTAACGGAATCAAATATGACGGAAGACTCCTCCTTTAAGCCCTACAAACTCGGACTCGCACTTAGCGGTGGCGGCGCCAAAGGGTTTGCGCATCTGGGTGTGTTCAAGCTGTTCGAAGAGCTTGGCATCAGGCCTGACATCATTGCCGGGACGAGTGCCGGCGCTATGGCTGGAGCGCTCTTTGCCGACGGTTATTCAGCCGAGGAGATCAAGATTCTGTTCACCAACCGCGAGTTCTCCGAATTTGCCAGCCTGCAAGTTCCCAAGTCCGGTTTGTTCGACACCAAACCGCTGCGTAACTTCCTTCGCCGGATACTACGGGCCAAAACGTTCGAAGAGCTGAAGACTCCTTTGGTGGTGATGGCCACAGATCTTGATCATGGAGAAAGCCATGCCTTCCGCGAAGGTCCGCTGGTAGATCCAATTGTTGCGTCATGCAGCGTTCCGATCATTTTCAGTCCTGTGCTCATTAACGGCGTTCATTATGTGGACGGCGGATTGTTCCGCAACTTCCCCGTCTCGGAGATCAGAGGCGAGTGTGAAAATGTGGTTGGCGTAAACGTGAGTCCGTTGGTATCGGAGAAATACAAACAGAATCTGCTGCACATCGCAGAGCGTTCCTATCACTATCTCTTCCACGCCAACACGCTGGAAGATCGTGAGCTGTGCGACATTTTGATCGAGGCAGAAGACATTAGTCAATATAAAGTGTTTGACCTTGCCAATGTGGCCAAGATCGCCCAGTTCGGATACGATATTGCAGTGGAAGCATTTGCCAAGGTTATCAAAGAGAACAGAGACAAGAATCTCGTCAAAGCTATAACGACAAGACAAATCAAATGAAAAGACAGTTTTATGGAAGATAACAACAAGAAATTAGTCATTTACCAAGCTTTCCCCCGCTGGTTTGGCAACAACAAACCTTCGCCGGTCAAGGACGGAAGCCTTCCGTCGAACGGATCGGGCAAATTCAGAGACTTCACAGACGAAGCGCTGGCCGGCATCAGAGAACTCGGAACTACACATATCTGGCTGACAGGAATCATCGAACATGCCACGAAGACCAATTATTCGGTCTACGGCATCAAACGCGATCATTCAGCTGTCGTAAAAGGCAACGCCGGATCGCCCTACGCCATCAAGGACTATTACGATGTCGATCCCGATCTGTCCGTCAACGTGTACAACCGCATGAACGAGTTCGAAGCTTCGGTGGAACAGATTCACAGAGCCGGCATGAAGGTGATCATCGATTTCGCCGCCAATCATGTAGCTCGTCAATATGGCTCGGACAGCAAGCTTCCCTACATCGAGGATCTCGGACAGAACGACAACACCTCCAATGCTTTCGATCCGGACAACAACTTCTACTATCTTCCCGGACAAACGCTGACGCTTCACTTCGGAGCGCAGCAGGAGGATTTTGAATACAGCGAATTCCCGGCCAAAGTAACCGGCAACGACCGATTCACGGCTACACCCGACAAGAACGACTGGTATGAAACCGTCAAGCTGAACTACGGTGTAGATTACTTGGAAGGCCACAAGAAATACTTCTCTCCTATTCCCAATACTTGGAAGAAGATGCTCGACATCCTGCTTTTCTGGAGCAGCAAAGGTGTGGACGGCTTCCGTTGCGACATGGCGGAAATGGTGCCCGTGGAATTTTGGCAATGGGTAATTCAGAAGGTCAAGAGACAATATCCCGTCATCTTTATCGCCGAAGTGTACAATCCGGATCTTTATCGGGATTACATTCATCTTGGCCAATTTGACTATCTCTACGATAAAGTGGGATTCTACGACACGCTGCGTGCCGTTATCTGCGGAACAAAGCCGGCTTCAGAGATTTCTCACTGCTGGCAATCAACAGAAGACATCCAGCAGCACATGCTCTATTTCCTCGAAAATCATGATGAACAGCGCATCGCTTCCGACTTCTTTGCATCCGACGCAAAAGCCGGCATTCCCGGAATGATGGTCGCCGCCTTCATGAACACCAATCCGGTCATGATCTATTCTGCTCAGGAACTGGGCGAACGTGGCATGGATGAAGAGGGCTACAGCGGACGCGACGGACGAACCACGATCTTCGACTACTGGAGTCTGAAGACGCTGCGCGACTGGAACAACAACGGGAAGTTCAACGAGGATCATCTCGACGATCTGGAAAAGGAGATCCGCCACGCCTATTGCGAACTACTTACGCTGGCGTGTGAAGAAAAGGCCTTTACAGAAGGCAAGTTCTACGATCTGATGTATGCCAACGAGAACAATCCAACCTTCGACGAGAAAACAATCTATGCTTTCCTCCGCAAGAAAGACAATGACGTCGTGCTGGTTGTGGTCAATTTCAGCAAAGAGGACAAGATGGTCGATGTCATCATCCCCGAAAATGCGTTCAGCGTGCTCGGATTCAGAGACAATCAGGCAGCTTATCTCAAGGATCTGCTTTCAGGAGAAGAATTCATTGGAACACTCACAGAAGCTTGCCCTTATCGGCTTTCAGTGCCTAAACAAAACGGGCGCGTCATACAATTCAATCTGGTCTAACAACATTTAAACCATATATAACATCATGAGTAAAGTATTACAAGAGTTTAAGGATTTCGCCATGCGCGGCAACGTCGTGGACATGGCTGTAGGTATCATCATCGGCGGTGCGTTCGGCAAGATCGTATCTTCGTTGGTTGGAGATGTAATCATGCCGGCTGTCGGACTGCTCGTCGGAGGTATGAACTTCACGGAACTTAAAGTCACATTGAAAGACGCCATCATGGACGGCGACAAAGTGGTCAATCCGGCTGTCACGCTCAATTACGGCACCTTCATTCAGGAGATCATCGACTTCCTGATTGTTGCCTTGGCCGTATTCTTCCTCGTTAAAGCCATCAACCTGCTGACTCGAAAGAAAAAGGAAGAAGCGCCTGCCGCTCCTCCTGCTCCGCCCGCAGACGTTCAGCTGCTCACCGAGATCCGCGATCTGCTGAAGAATCAGAAATAGTTTCGTTTTCATGCATAATCAAAGCCGAGGACTTGTCATTGAGATCCTCGGCTTTCTTATTTATCTCGAACGGCCATTCTAGCCACTTCAGCTCATTTTCCACTATTCCCTTTCCAAGTTGTAGTCATCTTCGGACTCGGCTTTTCTATTTGAGATGCCGAAAGTGCCATCAATGACATCAGACAGGAACTTCCCTGCGCCAAAGCTTCCATTTTACCCCTCGGAATACAATCCCTGCACGACGGAATCTGCATTTAGGGGTCTTTTTCTGTACTTTTTGATGAAAAAGTGAAGATCCGAGGGTCTGTTTGGCAATTCCTGGAAGACAAAGTCCCAATTTAGGGGTCTTTTTTTGCACTTTTTGGTGAAAAAGTGAAGATCCGAGGGTCTGTTTGGCAATTCCTGGAAGACGAAGTTCACATTTGGGGGTCTTTTTCTGTACTTTTTGATGAAAAAGTTGTCATCCGCGGTCAAAGATGACTTCCCTGGGACCAGGGAAGTCATTCAAGGGTCTAAATTGCATCCCTTGGACCAACCATGAAAAAGAGTTGACTCGTCTTTGGAACTTCCACTCCGATTCAGCCCGTGATTTTTGTCTGCTGCTGTGCCAAGCTATTTCTCAGGCAACTTGAAGATCTGTTCCATCATGCGCCACTTCTCCGACGACGAACTTCCCGGTTCACATTTCTGATACTTCCCAACGAAAGCTTCCCATTCAGCCTGCTTGTCCATCTTGGCAAGTTTGGCGAACGATGCGTCCCAATCGAAATCGTCCGGAACGTCCACAATCATGAAGAGTCGCGTGCCCAAACGGTAGATTTCCATGTTCTCTATTCCTACGGCACGAATTCCCGCAGGAATCTCCGGCCAGATATGGTCTGACGCATGCCAATAGGAATATTCTTTTACACCTTCAGGATCATCTTTCAGGTCCAATGTCTGACAATAACGTTTCATCTCTGTTTGATTAGATTATTATAAGACACAAATATAAGACTTTCGGAGAAACGATGGCTATGATTCAAACGTAGCGGCTACCTTCTTCAGATTCTCGATGATCGGAAGATGCTGCGGACAATGTTCTTCACACTGACCACACTCGATGCAGTCGGAAGCTTTACCGTGCGTCTGTCCCAAAACGTTGTAATAGGTGATCGTATTCATCCATTGCTGTTCTCTTCCGAACTGATGCAACGTATTGTAAACGGCAAAATATTCGGGAATGCAGATCTGCTGCGGACAACCGTCCGTGCAATAATGACAAGCCGTGCAAGGAATCGCAATGCTCTTGTTGATGATGCCGGCAGCGGTATTGATGATTTTCTTCTCCTCGTCGTTGACCGGAACGAAGCTTTTCATGTAAGAAACATTGTCGTTCATCTGTTCGGGCGTACTCATGCCGCTCAGGACCATGAAAACGTTGTCGAGCGAAGCTGCAAAGCGAACGGCCCACGAAGAATCGCTGGCATTGGGATTGTATTTCTTGAACATTCCTTCCACATCAGCCGGAACTTTCGCCAGCGAACCGCCTTTGACCGGTTCCATGACAATAACTGGTTTGCCGTGGCGCGTAGCAATCTCATAGCATTCACGCGACTTGACGGTCGGATTCTCCATATCCAGGTAGTTGATCTGAAGCTGAACATATTCAGCCTCCGGATGATCCTTGAGAATCTGTTCCAGCAAAGCCGGCTCATCATGAAAAGAGAAACCGATGTGCTTGATCTTGCCTTCCGCCTTCATTCGGGAGATAAAACCAAAGCCATCAAACTTCTGCATGTTCTTGTAAAACTCCTTATTCAGCGCATGCAACCAATAGTAATCGAAGTATTCCACGCCACAGCGTTCCAGCTGCGTATTGAAAAGCCGTTGCAGATCACCTTCGCGCTGAACTTCCCAACAAGGCATTTTGTCTGTCACCGTGTAAGCCGTACGCGGATAACGCTCAGCTACAGCCTGACGAAAAGCCACTTCGCTCATTCCTCCATGATAAGGATAAGCCGTGTCAAAGTATGTAAAACCATTCGAGATGAATGTGTCAACCATGGTCTTCATGGTTTCAATATCCACTTTCGTCATATCTCCGCCTTTCTGCAAAGGCAAACGCATCAAACCAAATCCCAACTTTTTCATAACGCTATATATATTAATGTATAATCATCTGACAAAGGAAACATTCCTATTTCTGCACTACAAAATTACATCCGTTCTAAAGAAAGGAAGCTAAACAAATCACGGAAAGATTTACCAATATTACAGAAAAAGGCCGGAGCAATCCGTTCCGACCTTTCATGTTCTAAAGATGATCCATCCCATTTATTACAATGTCTTTGTCAAATCCATCAGCCATTCGTAATAACGGTTCATCCACGTATCGACCGGCAAATTCTGTTGTGTCATTCCGAAGCCGTGCTTGCCGACACGATAGATGTGAAGTTCGGCAGATTTTCCGGCGTTGATCCATTTCTCGTAAAGCTTTGTACAATGAAGATTGAACTTGTAATCGTCATTGGATGCGGCAGCTATGAACATAGGCGGTGCATCTTGAGGAACGGCCGGATCGCCGAAGAAGGCGATCATGGGATAAATCGGTGCTGAAAAATCAGGTCTCTCTTCCGGAGAAGAATAGGTTTCGGTGACAGCGGCCGTGAGCGTTCCTCCGGCAGAAAATCCCATCAGACCGATGCGATTGGTCTTCAGTCCATATTCGGCAGCATGTGCACGAACATATTTCACAGCAGCCTTTGCATCCGCAATCTGAAGCTGGACAATCGGCTCTGTCTCTTTCATGAACTTAGCCATGTCTTTCGTTCTTTCCGCATACTCCTCACCGGGATTATTCGTCAGGAGATGTCTCAAACGATATTTCAGGACAAAGACCGTGATACCTTTTGCATTGAGCCACTTGGCGACATCATAACCTTCGTTTTTCATAGAAAGGAAATGATACGCACCGCCGGGACAAACTACGACTCCAATTCCCGTTGCTACAGACTTGTCGGCTTCAAACACCGTAAGCGTCGGGTTAACCACATTGATTGTAAATGAACCGCCCATGTCTTTCTCTTCCCAATTCCAATTCTCCGAACCGGGCGCAGCTCCGTCATAAAGACGAATGACTTTGTTGTTTGGCGTTTGTGAAAAGCCACTGAACGATATCAGTAACATCACAGCAAGTGACAAGTTCCTCACTAAATTCTTTCTCATGATTTGTTTATGTTTACACTTAGATTCTTCAAAGATAACGAAAAAGAGACCATCCTTTTCTTCATCTTTACAAAGTTACCCAAAAAAATCTTATGATCATAAGGATTTAGACGATTTGTGTCAATCTTTAGACGAAAGTCAGTTACGACAAATGAGGTTACTTCATTGAAAAATCTCCCAATATTTGTACCTTTGAGCTGACAAACAATCTAAATCATTTAAACATGAGAACGAAGATATCCCTATTACTTTTAGCTTTCTTATTCATCACTTCAGGAATAATGGCACAGAAGAAAATCACGATCGGTGTGATTCAGTACGACTGCAGCAACATCGACAAGAGTTTCAAAGAACTCAAGGATGCAGGATTCGGATCTTGCGAAATCAACTACAATGCAAAAATGGACAAAGCCCTTGCCGAACAGATCAAAGCGGCTTCTGCCAAGTACAATATCAAAGTGACAACCGTTGTCGGCGTTCCGGGACATTGCGTCTGGGACTTCCGCGAAGGTCCTGCAACCATCGGACTTGTTCCTGCTGAAGGACGTGCCGAGAAAATCGCAACCTATCACAACATGATCGACTTCTGCGTCATGGCAGGCGTTCCGGCTATGCATTCGCA
Organism: uncultured Parabacteroides sp.; assembly: GCA_964542435.1. GTDB lineage: Bacteria > Bacteroidota > Bacteroidia > Bacteroidales > Tannerellaceae > CAZIVE01. Next base: position 3,883 of record CAZIVE010000007.1, on the reverse strand, counting down.
CTTCGGATTCATTCCCGAAGATCCTTCATCTGCACTGTACAAAGACTTCATTCCAGTCATGAGAGATTTGGCAAACTACGCCAAAGAGCGCGGCATCATGATTTATTTCGAAACCGGTCAGGAAACACCGACTACACTGATTCGTGCTCTTACAGACATTGGAACAGGAAACGT
>CAZIVE010000007.1:0-3609 GCA_964542435.1 uncultured Parabacteroides sp. | reverse complement strand
ACCATTGAATGCGAGATGAGCGGAAGCAATCACGATTACGCCATCAGCACGCGTAAATATTTGCAGGGATTGCTCGACAGCAAATAAAGACAGAACCTACCATCAAATAATAAGCCCGAAGCAGCAATGCTCCGGGCTTTCCTTTTATATGGATTAATTATTCTCCTCTTTCTACATAAGCAAGCACATCACCTTTCTTTACCTGAGCACCTTGTTTAGCGCAGATCTCAATGATCTTTCCGCTGAAGCTAGCAGGAACTCTCTCGGTATAATTGTAAACTGTGCTGTTGATATAGCAGAATGTGTCGCCATCCTTATAAGCATGTCCGATTTCAGGAGCCTTGGATTCATCAATGACGTCAATCTGCCAGATGAGCGTGCCACTTGCAGGAGCCTGAATCGGCATCGCTTTGGCACGTTTCAGTTTCTTGACATCCTCTTCACTGAATCCGTGGCTGAGTGAAGCCTCTTTAGCCTTTACAAGATCAGCTTCGAAGTTCTTCTTTGCCGTACCATCCTTGAAGAATACATACTGTTCGGGATGCATTGCATACTCGAAGAGCTCTTCCTGATCAGGACCTTCATCCCAACCTTTCGCAACCATATCCTTCTTGAACTCATCCAGTTTGTCAGGATAATAACTCTGAGGATCGGCATCGCTGAACTCCAGACCTTTCTCTTTTGCCAGCTCTTTCAGTTCGGGAGCAATCTCGCCCGGAACACGTCCGCTCTTGCCAAGAATCATTCCCCACATCGAGTTATCCATACGTGTGAAACGCGGTTCGCCCAAAGCTTCGCTCAACAGGTTCATCAGGGCAATGTTCTTTACGTACTGGCTGAAAGGTGTTACCAATGGAGGATAACCCACGCGCGGCCAAACATAAGCCACTTCATTGAACAGCTTGACGAGCATCGCGTCCATCGAGAGTTCTTTTTGAGCCTTTTCTTTTCGTTTTCCATTGATTGCAGCACGAATCGGACCAAGATCAGCCATCATAGAGCCCATCATTCCGCCGGGAAGTCCACAGCCCAAAAGCAAAGAGCTCATCACCTTATTGGACGGATTGATGAAATAGCCCAACCATTCGTCGATGAACGACTGTGTCATGGAACGAGCCTCCATATAGGCGTCCATATTGATGTCACGAACCTTGAATCCCTTGTCCTTCAGCATAGCCTGTACAGAGATGATGTCCGGATGAACCTTTCCCCAAGAGAGCGGTTCCATTGCCGTGTCGATCACGTCAACGCCAGCTTCAGCCACTTCCAGCATGGAAGCCATGGAGAGACCTGGTCCGCTGTGTCCGTGATAATCGACGATGATTTCCGGATGACGATCCTTGATAGCCTTCGTCAATGTGCCGAGGAATCCGGGACGTCCGATACCTGCCATATCTTTCAGACAGATTTCAGTAGCGCCGGCTTCTACCTCCTGATCAGCGATCTTCGTGTAATATTCGATCGTATGAATCGGAGAATAGGTGATACAAAGCGTAGCCTGAGGCGTCATGCCACCTTCAAGTGCATAATGAATAGACGGTATAATATTGCGAACGTCGTTGAGTCCGTCAAAAATACGGGTAATATCAACGCCTTGAGCATGCTTAACCTTATACATCAGCTTGCGGACATCAGCAGGAACCGGATACATACGCAATGCGTTCAATCCGCGGTCCAGCATGTGAGTCTTGATTCCGACTTTGTTGAAAGGAGCCGTAAAAGCGCGAACCGCCGGATTCGGATTCTCACCGGCTAGAAGATTGACCTGTTCAAATGCTCCACCGTTTGTTTCCACACGATCAAAGCAACCCATGTCAATGATGATGGGAGCAATCTGCTCCAACTGGTCTTTGCGAGGTTGGAATTTCCCCGAAGACTGCCACATGTCTCGATACAAGAGACTAAATTGAATTTCCTTCATGGTTCACTAGTTGTATTGTTTCTCTATTTTTTCTTTGCAAATATAGTGATTTTCTTTGACCTGCACCCAAATATATCAATATTAACAAATACGTGGATAATTGTTTTTAATTGAAGCGAGAAGGGTTAAATCCTATTCTTTTTAATGTTTTCAAAGTGGTAATTTTCAAATTCTGTAACTTTTTATACTCCACCTATTGAGCAGATAATTTTTAACCATGGTTAAAACAATTTTCAACCGTGGTTAAAACTTTCTGGGACTACTGTGAAAAAATATTTCAACCATGGTTAAACATAATTTCCATCCAAATCGAAGAGGGAATTTCTATTGTACACAAAACAAAAGACAAAGAGATAATGCAATGCGAAAAAGGAGACGTATGAAATGCTTCTCTATATACGCACACATATTATAAAACGATCATACTGGCTTATTTTAGAATAAAGACGAAAAACGAGGGATTAAAACGAAATAGTTATGACTCATAAACCGTTAAGTTTTTTGAAAGATAGGACAACTCTGTCTATCTTTGTTGCTGGTAAATAATCACTGATATGCTAATAGAAAACAATCTATCTTCCAATAAAACGCTGTTCTGGCTGTCTGCGATAGTCGGAGCCATCATCATATATCCAAACTCCACCGTGATTTTCGCCAAGGTCGGACATCTGTATGATTGTGGTGAAACACTTCGCTGTATCTCAGCCGTTGTTTTCTATTTCGTATATCGCTATGCCTATTTCGTTGCCCTTTGCTTCATCCTAACAAAATATGGAATGAAAAAGTGCACGGAATTCTCCATCCAGAAGATTGCAGGACGAACGTTTCTATTCGCTTTACTGGCCTATGGAATTTATGTAGCCGTCGCTTTGATACTGAGATGGGCCGTCTTTTTTGATTGGGTAACAGGACTTCTGATACTTCAGTTCGCCATTGCCTGGATCATTCCGCTTTTTATGGGCCACATGTACAAGCTTTACGTTGAACAGATCAAGGCTCAGGAAGAGATCGAACAGTTGCGCACAGAGAATCTGAAAAGTCAGTGTGCTGCTTTGACCAATCAGATCAATCCGCACTTCTTCTTCAATTCGCTGAATGGACTTTCCGCTTTGGCGCGTGCCGGCAAGACGGACGAGACAGTGGCTTATATCGGAAAACTGTCGGAAGTGTTCCGTTACATTCTTCAAAGTGAAAAACGCGGTGTCGTGGAACTGCGAGACGAACTTACATTCCTCAATGCCTATCGTTATCTCCTCGAATTGCGCTACGGCGGGAAACTTTTCTTCGAAATCAATATCTCCGAAGAGGAAAAAGAGTATAAAATCCCGGTCCTTTCACTGCTTCCGCTCGTTGAAAATGTGGTGAAACACAATCGGATTGACAGTGAGCACAAGATGAATGTCAACATCTATATGGATCATAACATATTAATCTTCTCCAATCCTATCTGCAAGAAACTCGACGAAGAGGAATCGAACGGCATCGGTCTGAAGAATCTTGATTCGAGAATGAAGTTACAGTTAGGCACTGATTTGCGCGTGGAGAATGACAACGTCACATTCAAAGTTTGCTTACCTTTGCATAAAGACTGAAAAAGATGAAAGTACTGATCATTGAAGACGAAACGATTGCCTACGACAATCTTTGTGAGATTCTGGCCCAAATTGACCCTTCTATCGAAGTGGTGG
>CAZIVE010000006.1:39777-47507 GCA_964542435.1 uncultured Parabacteroides sp. | reverse complement strand
TGACCATGTGCACATAGGTTGAGTCCGGCCGTTGCGTCCGGATATCCAGCTGGCGTGCATTGAACGCCGAGTCCTGAGGCATCAGCAGAGAATCCTGTGCCGTCTTGATCAGTCCGCTTTTGTAGAGGCTTGAGAAATCCATCCGATACGGAGAATCTTTCAGTTGCCGGTAAATGGTTTCGCATACCAAAGCTCCGTAATCACTCGTCTGGTCGAAGTTGATATCGATGACGCTCTTGCCGGAGAGTCGTTCGATCAGTTCAATGTTCTTCTTCAAATCGGGTTTGTCATGGAAACCAGCAATATTGGTGTAGTTGAACTTCCGCATGGATTGCCAGGGCATATAATTTACACCAGCGAAGATGATCGGAATCTTATGCGACCGTTTGTTGTTGCTGTTCACCAAAGAAAACAGTGCCTGATCGTCGTTAACCAGCAGTACTTCCGGTTTCCACGAAGCATTGTCATTTAAGAACTTGCGGATGATGGCATTTTTCTCATGCGGCCAATAGATCTCGCTGTTGAGATAAAGCATGCGAATATCTACAACAACGCCCTGCTTCTTAAAAGCATCTTTTATGGCTTTATTCAAGGAAGGATAAATAGGATTGGTTTCTTCATAGGAGTGAATCAGCAGGATATGGTGCACAGTAGTTCCTTTTCTTTGACAACTCCCCAGAAAGAGAGTTATGAAAAAGAAGAACAATGAAACCCATAACAACTTTTTCACCAGTATGCAGTGCATAAAAATAGATTAATAGTTATTTCATAACAATGCCCCCTTATGACTATGCGGAGCAATTTCCATAAAAAAACTCAACGCATTATGATCGACCGTAAAGTTACTGATATATTTAATTTATTAAAACAATTTCACGATTTTTTCCATACGACCATCGGCTTTCTATAGGATGAGGAAATGTGACATAGATAGGGTCATAGAAATACACACAAGGATGCAACCATCTTTGATCTGATTCTACCAACAACGAATGCATTTACTGGGAACATGCGTTCAAATTAAAAGAACATCTTAGGCGGGGAAACAGGCAGATTGGAAAAAGAAAGACAGAGATAAAAAAGACGATTGGCATGCCCATGAAGATCATGCCAACCGTTCTGGAATTTATTTGGTTTTAGTAGAGTCTACCTTTGCAGAGTCCTTCGCAGCGACCAGCGGTTCTGCTGCGACCTGTGATTTCAACTTATCAGGATTGTGAACGATAAGGAACTTGTTGATGAAAGCCAGCACGCGAGTGAACGACTTAGGCAGTTCCTTCATCTTCACGCTCTTGATGGTGATGAACTTCTGCTGACCGTCAGCTGTGAATTTCACCTGATGAATCAGATCCAATCCGTTGTCCTTTTGGTTAAAGCCGTAGGAATCCTTCATCTTGGCGAAGTTCGTTTTCTCAAGCAGTTCATGCAGGTCTTTATATTCCTGTTCAGAGAGCGTGCTGTCGTAAACGAACGGACGCTTCATCTGATCCATATTGTCCATGAAATAATTGTACTTCTCGATCTTAAAATGCTTCTTGCTGTCGAAAGTGACGGAAACCTTATAGTTGTTCTCACTTTCCATACTGTAAGAAAAAGTAAACTCTTTCAGCGGTTTTCTCTGCTGACAGCCTGCTAAGATGAATACGAGCATCGTGGCAAGCGTAAAGATAATGGAGATGTTTTTTTTCATATAGCTTTCCTTTTAATTTGGTCACAAAAGTAATCAAAGCCACGAATAAACAAAAATATATTTTGCTTATGGCGGGCGAAAAGTGTACCTTCGCAACAAAATAGAAAGAGAAATGAGATTATCCGAACTTCATACCGGCGAAAGAGGAGTCGTGGTAAAAGTATTGGGACATGGTGGCTTCCGCAAAAGGATTGTGGAAATGGGTTTTATCAAAGGGAAGGTTGTCGAGGTTCTGTTAAATGCGCCACTCAAAGATCCCGTCAAATATAAGATCATGAATTATGAGATCTCGCTGCGTCACGAAGAGGCAGCCATGATCGAAATCATCAGCATGGATGAAGCCCGCCGGCTGGAAGCGACCAAACAGGGTATCAAACTGCCCGAATCACAAGGATCCATAGAAGAAAACGAGACACTCACCGACGAAGAGTTGAAGCAGCTCGCCCTTTCCAAACGACGCACTATCAACGTGGCGCTTGTCGGCAATCCCAACTGCGGCAAGACATCCCTTTTCAACCTCGCCTCGGGCGGACACGAACGGGTTGGCAACTACAGCGGCGTAACCGTCGATGCCAAAACGGGACATTTCTCTTTCGAAGGTTACGAATTTGAGATCGTCGATCTGCCCGGGACCTATTCCCTTTCGGCATACAGTCCCGAAGAACTCTACGTACGCGAGCAGATCATCGAAAAGACGCCAGATATCGTCCTCAATGTGGTGGATGTCTCCAACCTCGAACGCAATCTGTACCTAACCACACAGCTCATCGACATGAACCTCCGTATGGTGGTCGCTCTGAACATGTATGACGAGCTGGAGGAAAGCGGCAACAAACTCGACCACCAGCTCTTGGGCAAACTCTTCGGTGTACCCATGGTTCCTACCGTCTGCAAGACGGGCGAAGGTGTCGATATGTTGTTCCACATCATCATCAACTTGTATGAAGGTGTGGATTTTTTGGATGACAACGGCAACATCAATCCCGAAGTTCAGAAAGAGCTGCAAGACTGGCATCGTCAATATCACGGCGATCCTGCAGCGAACGAACTAGAACACCAGGAGGATTTTGCTCACGGCATCAAACCGCACGGCAACGTCTTCCGCCACATACACATCAATCACGGCCAAGATATCGAGATGGCCATCGACAACGTCAAAGCCGAATTGGCCAAAGACGAACATATCCGCCACAAATATTCCCTACGTTATCTTTCCATCAAACTGCTCGAACGCGACCGCAAGGCTGACGAACTGGTCAAGACCTTGCCCAACAGCCGACAGATCATTACCGTCCGTGACCGCCAATGCGCCAACATCCTGAAATCGCAGAACGAAGACAGCGAGACGGCCATCATGAATGCAAAATATGGCTTCATCGCAGGCGCATTGCAGGAAGCTTACGAAGATTCAAGCGCCAAAGATCTCCGGCAATCCACCAAGATCATCGACTCCATCGTGACGAACAAGATCATCGGTTTTCCCATCTTCTTCTTCTTCATGTGGATCATGTTCGAAGCCACGTTCCGTCTCGGACAATATCCCATGGACTGGATTTCGGACATCGTGACGTGGATCAGCGAGTTCGTTCACACCTATATGTCGCCGGGACCACTGAAAGATCTGCTGGTCGATGGCATCATCGGAGGCGTTGGCGGCGTGATCGTGTTCCTGCCCAATATTCTGATTCTCTATCTGTTCATCTCCTTCATGGAAGATTCCGGATACATGGCACGTGCCGCATTCATCATGGATAAGATCATGCACAAGATGGGACTTCACGGCAAATCGTTCATTCCGCTCGTCATGGGCTTCGGGTGCAATGTGCCGGCCGTCATGGCGACGCGCACCATAGAAAGCCGCACCAGCCGTATGATCACCATGCTGATCACGCCGTTGATGAGTTGCAGTGCCCGTCTTCCTTTATACATATTGCTGACAGGCGCCTTCTTCTCAAAGAATGCCAGCGTCGTGATGCTGCTGCTTTATGTCACAGGCATCTTCCTCGCTGTCGTCATGGCACGTCTATTCCGCCGATTCCTTTTCAACAAAGAAGACACGCCGTTCGTAATGGAACTTCCGCCTTATCGGATGCCTACAGGAAAGAGTATCCTGCTACATATGTGGGAAAAGGCGAAACAGTATCTGAAAAAGATGGGTGGCGTTATCCTCGTGGCATCCATCATCATTTGGTTCCTCGGCTATTTTCCCCGCACGACAGTCAACAGCTCACGGTTTGAGCAGGAGATCGCACAAGTGGAGCAATCCAATCTTGATGCATCCGCCAAAAGCAGTCAAGTGGGGCATCTGAAGCAGCTCATGACAATCGACCATCAGCAGCATTCGTTCATCGGACAGATCGGTCAGGCCATACAGCCCGTCGTCAGTCCGCTCGGGTTCAACTGGAAGATCAGCGTCAGTCTGCTGAGCGGAATGGCAGCGAAAGAAGTTGTTGTCAGCACGCTAAGCGTACTCTACACTGGGAACTCAGATGATTCGGAGGTATTGTCACAACGTCTGACAGAAGATACCAACGGAAACGGCACACCGGACTTCACACCTATTGTGGCATTAAGTCTGATGTTCTTTGTACTGATTTATTTCCCGTGCATAGCGACCATCACAGCCATCGTCAAGGAATCCGGCTCCTGGAAATGGGGCGCACTCGTCATTGGCTACACCTGCGTATTGGCATGGATCGTTGCCTTCATTGTATTCCAGACCGGCAGTCTGCTGGTTGATTTATTAAAATAAAAAGGGACCTATCATGTGGCAATACATTGTGATTACCCTCATCGGGATCTATATCGTCTTCATTTTGATCCGAAAAATCTATCGGGCCATAAAAAATCCGGACAGCCTCAGCGATGGGTGCAAAGACTGTCCGTTACATCAAAATTGTAAGAATGTCGGAAAAGGAGCTCCTCGGAAGGTCAACGGCCAATGCAGTGATAGACAAAGCCGTTCTCTTCCAACTCTTTGATATCGTAAATATTTCGTCCGTCGAGAACGAGCGGCGTCTTCATCAGCTTCTTCAATGAGGGCCATGAAGGCATGCGGAACTCTTTCCATTCCGTGACGACAAGCAACGCATCCGCATCGTTAGCTGCGTCATAAATATCTTTGGCATATTGTATCTTATCACCCACTCTGCGTTTTGCCTCTTCGATGGCTACCGGATCGTACGCACAGACAGTGCAGCCGGCGTCCAGCAGTTTGTTGATCAGTACCAGGGAAGGCGCCTCGCGCATGTCATCGGTCTCGGGTTTGAAGGCCAAGCCCCAAAGAGCGATGCGTTTGCCCTCCAGTTTCCCATCGTAGTATTTCACAAGTTTTTTGAACAGGATGGATTTCTGCTCCTCATTTACATCTTCCACCGCCTGAAGGATTCTCATAGGATAACCATGAGCCTGGGCTGTTTTTACAAGGGCTTTGACATCCTTAGGGAAACAGGATCCGCCATAGCCGCAACCGGCATAGAGGAAACGGCTTCCAATGCGGGCGTCCGCGCCGATCCCTTTGCGTACCATGTTCACATCGGCTCCAATGATCTCGCAGAGATTGGCAATGTCATTCATAAAGCTGATTCGGGTAGCCAGCATGGCATTGGCGGCATATTTTGTCATCTCAGCAGATGGAATGTCAGTGAAGATCACACGGAAGTTGTTCAGCAGGAACGGACGGTAGAGACGCGTCATCAAATCTTTGGCACGCTCCGATTCTACACCTACGACAACGCGATCCGGACTCATGAAGTCTTTGATGGCTGCACCTTCCTTGAGAAATTCAGGATTGGAAGCCATATCGAACTGCACCTTCGCACCTCGTTTATCGAGCTCTTCCTGGATGGCATGACGTATCTTTTGTGCTGTTCCGACCGGAACCGTACTTTTCGTGACCACCAGCAGGTATTTATTCAGATGTTGACCAATCTGACGTGCTACGTCGAGGACATAATGAAGGTCGGCACTTCCATCTTCGTCAGGCGGTGTACCGACAGCACAGAAAAGAACGGAGATATCGTCCAGACAGCTCTCCAGTTCGGTTGTAAACTGCAGGCGGCCTGCTTCGTAGTTGCGGTGGACCATCTCTTCCAATCCGGGTTCATAAATCGGAATGACGCCCTGCTTCAGGTTCTCTATCTTCCGCTGATCGACGTCAACGCAATATACTTCCGTTCCCATTTCGGCAAAGCACGTTCCCGTAACCAAGCCTACATATCCTGTTCCTACGATAGCAATTTTCATGTTCTTGTATGTGTCTTTTGAAGTGACAAAACTATGAATAAAATATCAAAGCGAACATAAATCCCCGATAAAAAGGTTTATGTACTCTCTTATAACGGTGCGAAATGAGGGGTATTGCTATCCATTCGAAATAAAAACGAAGATCAGAGAAGCGGTGAGAAAAGACGCATGCACGACTCAAAGAAGCGTTGCGAACGGGGACGGCGCAGCCAGCGCGACATGATAAGCTGTTCGGAATGCTGCATGTCTTCGAGGAAATGGTCACGCATTTTTTCGGCAAAGCTCTTCTGATAGACAAAGGCGTTGATCTCGAAATTGTGTTCGAAGCTTCGGAAATCGATATTGGCCGATCCGACGCTGGTCAGAAAATCATCTACGACCATGAGCTTCGAATGGAGGAAACCGGGCAGGTAGAAGTAAATCTTGGCACCCGCCTTGACCATATCATCCACATACGAATGACTTGCCCAGTTCGTTGCTTTCGTATCGGATTTCTTGGGAAGCATCAGCCGGACATCCACACCACCCAACGCAGCGGACTGCAACGCCTGGTTCAAACCTTCGGTAGGCAGGAAATAGGGCGTTTGGATATAGACATATTTCTTCGCGTTCGCAATACTGACGATGAACGCCTGCAAGAGAATACGCCATTGTCCTACAGGACCACTCGTGGCTACTTGCAGGATGTTATCGTTATGAATCAGCGGATCGGGATAATAGGCGCGGTCGTTCAAAACCTCCTTGCTGACCACATACCAATCGATGAGGAAAGCCGACTGCAGCCCTTGAACGCCCATGCCGTCGAAACGGAAGTGAAGATCGCGCCACGTTCCCCATTCGGTGCCTTGAACGTATCGATCGGCAATGTTCATGCCGCCCATGAATCCGATGCGCCCGTCGATGACCACCACCTTTCTGTGGTTTCGGTAATTGACCTTGCTGGAAAAGATTGGGAATACAACGCGCAGGAAAGGATAAACCTCAATTCCCGCCTCTTTCATTTCGCGGAAGAAGCGCTTTTTCACGTTCCAGCAGCCCACGTCATCGTAGAGCAGCCTGACCTTCACACCTTCCTTGGCCTTCTCGATCAAGGCATCCTTCAGCATCCTTCCGGTGGCATCGTCGGAAAAGATGTAATACTGAATGTGAACGTGATGTTTGGCTTTATGGATGGCATCAATCAAAGCATGCATCATCTCCGAACCATTGGCCAAGACGTCAATCTTCGTCCCATAAAGCAGAGGCGACTGGTTGCTTTTGCTCAGCAGCGTGGCCAAAGGCACGAAACGTTCCGGCACCGAATAGGCGCTTTCGGGCTGCTTGCTTTGCCGCGGCCGAAGGATTCGCTTATAGGTACGCCGCGAGATAATGCGTTGTTTGCGGTTGTCCTGACCGAAAAAGAAATAAAACACCAGTCCGATTCCCGGGGCCAATATCAGCACGATGATCCAAGGAATAGTCTTCAACGGATTTCGGTTCTCAGCAATTACGACAATGACAGTACCCAGAACCGTAATGCTGTAGAGCAGAATGAAAATGACGTTGATGATGAGTTTTATGTACACTGTTAATAACATATTTCCCTTTTCAGTCGGTGCTAAGTTACAAAATATATACATATCGACTCCCTCTACTCCAAAAAATAGATAGGAAAACAGTCCGACTGACGAGACTCTTTTCATAGAATGAAAGGCTTCAAAAGAATTCAAAAAGGCATTGCAATCTTGCAGGAAGCTTTATACAATGTAAAATCGGCGTTGCAATTTTGCAGGAACGATTTTACGGCCTCTTTTTG
>CAZIVE010000006.1:38022-39677 GCA_964542435.1 uncultured Parabacteroides sp. | reverse complement strand
CCTCTTTTTGTCGTTGCAATTTTGCAGGAACGATTTTACGCCCTGTTTTCTTCATTGCAATCTTGCAGGGGCCTTTATACAACGTAAAATCCTTCCCGCAATTTTGCATTGGAGATCCGATACGGTTTTAAACATCAAGAAAGCCAGATTCTCACAGCGGACGTTTCATCAAGATATCCGTCTGTTCATCATCGCCCAATTTGAAGATATGTTTGCCGAAGGCGACAAAGCCGTTCTTCTGATAGAAACGGGTGGCACGCGGATTCTCTTCCCACACGCCGAGCCAGATATATTTCATTTGTTTCTGCTTGGCAACCAGCAATGCTTTATCGTACAGAATCTGTCCGACGTCTTTTCCGTGGTATTCGCGAAGCACGTAGATCCGTTCTATTTCGAGCGACTCTCCATCTTTCAGTTCTGTCTGGGCTTTCCCTACATTCAGTTTGAGATAGCCTATTACCTGCTGAGACGAAATGGCAAAATAGAACTCGGAATCATTGTCATCCAGCTCGTGCGACAGTTTCTCAATAGAAAAACTCTCGTCCAGATATTTTGCCATGTCTTCTTCCGTATTCCTTTCGGCGAACGTCTCCGAGAAGGTCTTTCTTCCTATCTCTTGCAGGTCGCCGATATCTTTTAGAGTAACCTTTCTGACGGTTATTGTTTCCATTTTTATGCAGTTAAATTAATGCGAAACGAACTTCAGACCAACGAGGGAACAGATCAGCGTTGAAAGAAAGAAGATGCGCCAGAAGGTGGAAGGTTCGTGGAACACGAGGATGCCGACGATGACAGTCCCAACAGCGCCAATTCCCGTCCACACGGCGTAAGCGGTCCCGATCGGAATGGATTGCGTGGCTTTGACCAGCAGAATCATACTGAGCGTGAGGCAAACGACAAATCCGACGATCCAGCCCATTTTCTCATGGCCGGAAGTCTCTTTGATCTTTCCTAGGCACGAAGCGAAGCCCGTCTCAAAGAAGCCCGCTATCACCAAAATCATCCAGTTCATTTCGTTTCGTTTTTCGGATTGCAAAACTAATGAACTGCTCATGATTGATGTTTTACAAATGATAAATAATTATTTCAGATTGGCTCTGATTCTGCTGAGCGATACCTGTGTGATGCCAAGATAGGAGGCAATGTAAGAAAGCTGGACTCTCTGAAGTAGTTCGGGACTGTTATCTATCAGATCCTGATAACGTTCCGTTGCAGTCTTGAATTGTTGGGCTATCAGACGTTTTTCGGTCTTCATCAGTTCCTGCTCGGCAAATTTCCGGCCCCAATTCGCGATGTGGATATCTTCCGAAAAGAGATGATTGAGAGAAATCATGTTGAGCCGGTAAAGAATAGAGTCTTCCAGCAGGACGATGTCTTCATAACCTTTTCTATTCGCTACGTAACTTTGCATAGAGACGATCGTGTCGCCCTCTTTGCCGAACCAGAAGGTGATCTCGTCGCCCAGCGAGTTGATGAAGGCGCGGACCAGTCCTTCCTTGACGAAGTAGATGTCTCTCTCCACTTTACCGGCATGAAGCAGTCGGAATCCTTTAGGATGATTCACTTCACTGACCGTATCTGTCAAACGCGCCTTCGATGAGTCGGGAAGCTGATAGATTCTGTCTAAGATGGCATCAATTTCCATGTTGTCAGTG
>CAZIVE010000006.1:25096-37922 GCA_964542435.1 uncultured Parabacteroides sp. | reverse complement strand
GGTTCAGCAGCAGTTCATAATCCACGACATCCAGCCATCGACCGAACTTCTCTCCCACTTTGACGAAGTGAGAGACCTTCTCAAAGCCGAGACGTTCATGGAAGGAACAGCTCGATTCGTTCTCTGCGGTGATGCAGGCAATCAATGCACGGAATCCGCTACTTCGACTCTCTTCGATCAGTCTTTCCATCAGAAGTCGACCGATGCCTTTGCCAATAAATTCGGGTGCAAGATAAACCGTTGTTTCCAACGTATATTGATAGGCAGCTCTCGCTTTCCAAGGATGCGCATAGCAATAGCCCGTTATCACTCCGTTTTCCTCATCTACTAGATAGGGGAAATGAGGCGAGATGGATTCGATGCGTTGCTTCATCTCCTCCTCTGTAATCGGTTCGGTTTCGAAAGTAGCCGTGCTGTTTTGAATGTAACCGTTATAAATGGTGGTGATAGCAGCGACGTCGTTTGTTCTGACTTTTCGGATCATCTTATTGAACGTTCTCTTCCCTCAGTAGAATTTTCACGATGCGATCGCCAGTGTAGCCGTCCCATTGATCCGGAATAGTACCTTTTTTCCAGTCTCCGCCGTTCAAAACATCCAAAGCCTGAGCCAGTTTTGCGGGATCCTCACCGATGAGAACGTTGGTACCTTGGCGGCAGGTTTCCGGATGTTCGGCATAATTATTGAGTGTGATGCAAGGCGTGCCGAAGAATGTAGCCTCTTCGCTCACATTGCCGGAATCGGTCACAACCGCTTTGGCATGCTGGATCAGATAAACGAACGAGAGGTAATCCTGAACCGGAAGGATATGCAGATTCGAGAAGTTCAAGCCCAGTTCTTTGATGCTGTCGCTGACATAGGTATGAACCGGCGCGATGACCGGTGAGTCGCTGCATTTCTTGACAAGCGTCTCGAGCAGCTGTTTCAAGATCAGCGGTTCGGAAAGCAACTTGCGGCGGTTAATGGTAAGCAGGATGAAACGGCCCTCCTTGACGTTCATTTTCTCAGCCCATTCCGGTTGCACAAGACGAAGACGATTGAAACGAATGGTATCAATCAGGATATTTCCGACGTTATAGACATTCTCATTGTTACAACCAGTCTGGAAGAGGTTGCGATTTTCTGTGGTGCCAGCCGTAAAGAGATAGTCTGAGAGGCCGTCCGTAATCATTCGGTTCACCTCCTTCGGCATGTTCATGTCGAAAGAACGGGTGCCAGCCACCAAATGCGCCACTTTGAGTCCCATTTTCTTGGCGACGATGGCGCAGCTCATAGTAGCTGTCAGATCGTCCACCACCAGCACAATCTGTGCGGGATGTTCGGTCAGTTCCTTATCGAAAGCCAGCATGATTCCGGCAGCGAGTTGCGTGTTATTGCGCGTATCGATGCCCAGATAGACATCGGGCATCTTCATCTGAAGGTCGGTGAACAGCGACGGCTCGATGCTTTTGTCGTCCTGTTTTCCAGTATAAACCAAGCGGTAAGAAATGGATTTTCCTGCTTTCTGAGCCGCATCGATCGCGTGAACGATCGGAGCAATTTTCATAAAATTAGGGCGAGCCCCGGAAACGATGGTTATCTTCATCTTCGTTCGTTTTTTTACACGAGCAAAGATACACAGTTCGGAACGTGTTCTTCTCTTTTTCCAGCAAAACATTTCATACTTTTTTTCTTTTTGTCTATCTTCGATGAGTCAATTATAAACCCACGATATATGGAAATAAAAGCAAAATTCGATCATTGCAACATCAACGTCACAGACCTGGAGCGAAGCATATCGTTTTATGAGAAAGCCTTAGGTCTGACGGTCGATCATCGTCATGAAGCTCCCAACGGATCGTTCGAGCTGGTCTATATGACCGACGACGCATCGCATTTTCTCCTCGAACTCACCTGGCTGAAGGATCATCCCCAGGTTTACGAACTAGGCGACAACGAAAGTCACATCTGCTTCCGCGTCGAAGGCGATTACGAAGCTGTCCGCGCCTATCACAAAGAGATGGGCTGCGTCTGCTTTGAGAACACAGCCATGGGGCTTTACTTCATTCATGATCCAGATGATTACTGGATCGAGATTCTTCCGGCTCTTCACTAACAAAAGACAGATGAACAACCGCCTCAAAGAAGCCGAATTTCGGGAGCTGATACAAAAGTTGGCTGCGAAGTATGATGTTGAATCGTTCATAGAGAAAGATCCTGTCCAATTCCCGCATCGGTATGTCAAAAAGCGCGACATCGAGATTTCGGCGGTGCTCACTTCGTGGATTTCCTACGGTTCACGCACGCAGATCATCCGAAAGGCCGAAGAGATGGATGCTCTTTTCGAAGGCGATCCGATCGGTTACATACAGAAAGGCCTGTGGGAACGTTTCGCAGGTTCTACAAAGACATGGTACCGCTTCTATAAAGAGAACGACTATGCCGAACTATGCGCAGCGTTTCGGGCTGTCTATGAGCAGTTCGATTCGCTGGAAGAGGCGGTCATAGGGAACAGACGCCATCTTCAAGTCTCCCTTCTCAAAGCCTTGGAACTTCCCTTTCACGGCATTCACGGATTCTCGGATCCCGATCAAGGATCCGCTTGCAAAAGGCTCTGCATGCTACTCCGCTGGCTGGTGCGTCGCGACGGCATCGTGGATTTTGGAATCTGGAGAAACATCTCGCCGTGCGATTTGATCATTCCGGTTGACACGCACGTTCGCCAGGCTGCAGCTGATATTCTTCATATCACGGATCGAAAAGCGGCAGACATGAAAACAGCCCAAGAAATCACAGATCGGATGCGGACGATTTTCCCGGAAGATCCGACGTTGGGCGACTTTGCCCTTTTCGGCCTTGGATTAGAAAGCGTCCGTCCGCTGAAGAAGGAAAAATAGCAAAAAAAATTCAGATCGAAATGCATTTAAAAGTCTGAAAATAATTGGTATTACGACAAATTTGTTTTTATTTGCAAATCAGTAACCTTTAATCAGCTGCTTGCTTTGGCAGCTTTAAATAATACGATTATGAGAAAGAGTTTGTGGTTGTTTATTGGCATCCTTGTATTTGCAGTGATGCAGATCATACCGACGCCAGGTTCTCTGACAGATGCCTCATGGGATATGTTATCTGTAACGGCATTGATGACCATTCTTTGGATCACCGAAAGTATCGAATTGGGCATAACCGCTTTGCTGCCGATTGTGCTTTTCCCCATCTTAGGCATCACACCCTTCGCGAAAGTGACCTTGCAGTATGCCAATGAAACCATCTTCCTCTTTATGGGCGGATTCATGTTGGCTCTGGCCCTGGAGAAATCGCGCATCCACGAACGCTTTGCACTTCATTGCATCCGTCTCATCGGAGGAAGTCCAACACGCGTCATATTGGGTTTCATGCTGGTCATCTTCATTCTGTCGATGTGGGTAAGCAATACGGCCGCCGTGCTCATGATCATTCCCGTCTGCATTGCTGTGGTCCATCGTCTGGAAGATCAGATGGGTGAGGACAAACGAGACACGATCCGCCACTTTTCGAAAGCCCTGTATCTTTCTCTGGCATATGCTGCATCCATCGGAGGCATTGCAACGCTGATCGGTACGCCTCCCAACATTGTACTGGCTTCCATCGTAAGCCAGCAGGCACATATCGAAATCTCTTTCGTGCGCTGGCTGCTTTTTGCCTTCCCCTTTGCCTTGATCTTACTGATCATCGTCTGGCTTTTCCTGTCGCACATTGTGATGCCAAAAGAGGCCCGCAAACTCTCTATCAATACGGATCAAATCACTTCGGAACTGGACAAACTCGGATCGATGTCAACCCATGAAAAACGCGTTGCCATTGCATTTGGTTGCGTGGTTATCCTTTGGATCGTACGCGGTTTGATCGACATTCCCATCTTCACAAAGATATCGGATACGACCGTTGCCATTGCAGGTGCCATCGCACTCTTCATGATTCCCTGCCAAGGCAAAGGCGGCGACAGACTCCTGGATTGGAAGACCGCTTCACGGCTTCCTTGGAACATCCTGTTGCTTTTTGGCGGCGGCCTGGCCCTTTCACAAGGATTCGCCTCCTCTGGATTGAGCGCCACGATCGTTGACCTAATCCATCAGTTGCGCAACGTCAACATCATCCTTCTTATTGCCATCATCGCATTCGTAACAGTAGCCATGACGGAACTGATGTCGAATACCGCCACAGCCACGCTGCTGATCCCGATAGCACTGAGCATTGCAGTCGGACTCAACATCAATCCTTTGCTCATCGCTGTTCCTGTAGCCATTTCAGCCTCCTTGGCCTTCATGCTCCCGATCTCCACGCCACCGAATGCCATTGTCTTCAGTTATGGCTACATCTCTATCAAAGAAATGGCCTGCATCGGCATCGCAATCAATCTGCTGGGACTGGTCTTGACAACGCTTTTCAGCTATTTCGTCATGCCTCTCATTTTGTAAACAGAAGAAAGGTGAATATAGAAAAAGGGAGGGCTTGGAAGGAATCGTAACTTCATATATGTTATCCAACATCCCTTTTTGACAACGGTATATCCGTTGTCAAAATTCCGGAAATTCGATCAAAAAAGGGCAAGGAAATAGCTCTTTTGCATCCGTTTTCTCGATTTTGACACCGGAGTTCCCGTTGTCAAAATTCCCAATTTTGTATCTCACTGTCTCATTCTCCGTCGTTCACGAAATCACCGTACAATAGTCATTGGAATAAAATATTTCAACCATGGTTAAAATATTTTTTCTTAGTGACTTTCGTGTGCTGACATAGTATCTCAAAAATTTTCAACCATGGTTAAATAATTTATCATCAAACTCCGACAGAATCCGATTATCGTAAATGGGCATACTCACATGGGCACAACTACCTTTTGTTCTATTCAAGGAATAAATTCCCTTCATAGATTTTGAGATGAAGAGATTGGGAACAAACAATTTCTCTCTTATTGAATCTCTTCCCATATTTTCTTTACCTTAGCAGCGTTTTGGACAACCTATATATAATATAAAGATGGAATCAAACGGGAAAAAACTGACAGCGACCTATCGTCCGGATGCGGACAAAGTTTTCAATATCTTCAAACAGTTGAACCAGGTGCCTCGTCCTTCGTGGCACGAAGAGAAGGCTGCCGAATTCCTTTGTCGGTTTGCCGAAAAGAATCATCTTGAATATGAAAAAGATCAGAACAACTGCGTAGTCATCCGAAAAGCTGCGACAAAAGGATATGAGAACGCCACTCCCATCGTCATGCTCAACCATGTCGATATGGTTTGTGTGGCAGTGAAGGAAAAGACCTTCGATCCGCTCCATGATCCGATAGAATCTTACGAAGACAATGGCTGGCTGAAAGCCAAAGGCACTTCCCTCGGCGCCGACAATGGCATGGGCTTATCCATGGCTTTGGCTGTGCTACAAGACGAGAAGATCGTGCACGGTCCTATTGAATGCGTTGCCACAACCAATGAGGAAGACGGCATGACCGGAGCTGCCAATCTGTCGTCTGACTTCATCAAAGGAAGAAAAATCATCAACCTCGACTCAGAGGATTACGACAGCATTACGGTCGGATCTGCGGGAGCTTATTTGCAATTTACAACACTTCCCTTCACGAAAGAGGAGGTTCCCGACGGATATTCCTTCTTTACGCTTCATATCAAAGGCGGATTAGGCGGACATTCCGGCGTGGATATCAACAAAGGTAGAGCCAACGCCAACAAACTTCTGTTCGGAGTCCTGAATGAAACGAACAGGAAACTTCCACTCGTTCTCTCTGAGGTCAACGGCGGAGAGGCCAACAATTCCATTGCTGTAAGCGCCGAGGCCACGATTGGTATTCCCAATACAGAAAAAGATTCTTTTCTCCAGGAGATCGACTCCTACGCAAAGCAGGTGAAAGAGAACTACGGTAAACAGGACCCGAATCTATTTTTTGAGATTCAGCCCGCCAATCAACCTGCTCAGATTATCCACAAAAAGACGACCGACGCTTTCATAAAGGCTGTTGATGCCATGCCCTACGGCGCCTTGAAGATGAGCGAAACCTTGGAAAACACGGTGGAAACTTCCAACAGCACCGGAATGGTAAAGACCAATGACAACGATTTCTTCGTTTCCAACTACAGCCGCAGTTTTGTGGATGAAGAGGTCCTCCGACTTGGGGACAAAATCAAGCAATTATTTGACGAAGCCGGAGCTAAGACGGAAGTGATTATGTCGGCTCCTGCCTGGCAATCAGATCTCTCCTCTCCTTTTCTGAAGCTTGCCGAAGATACCTTTGTGGACGTTCTTCACTTCATGCCAAGAAAAGTTGCCATGCATTTTGCACTGGAAGCAGGCTATTATGTACGGAAATTCCCGGGCTGCGAGATTGTCTCCATCGGACCAAAGATCATCGAACCACATTCCGTGACCGAACGCGTTGATATCCATACCATTCAAAACATCTGGAAGGTATTAATAGAAATGCTCGCAAGACTTGCAAACGAAAAAGCTTGATCCAGAGAAAAATATCAAGGCTTTAAGAACAGACTGAAGTTAACCGCGCCATATTCCCGATGCTGGATAAACAGAGGGAGTGCGGAGAAGTCGTATTTCTTGGGATGCTCCATAATAAAAAGTCCTCCAGAACGAAGTAGATTGCCTTCCAGAATCATTTGGGGGATATCCGGCAATTCCGGCAAATCATAAGGAGGATCAATGAAGATAATGTCATACGATTCCTCTCCAACCGTTTTGAGGAAACGAAAAGCATCACTGCAAATCAGATGAAGGGCATCGGTTTTCAGCTCTTTAGCCACCTTCTCAATGAACGAAGCATGCTGTCGGTTCTTCTCGACCGACACAACGCTCCGGCAACCTCGCGAAAGCAATTCGAAAGAGATGCTGCCCGTACCGGAAAAGAGATCCAACGCATCCGTATCTTCGAAGTCTATGAGATTATTGATGACATTGAAGATATTTTCCTTCGCAAAATCGGTTGTAGGACGTGCCTTGAAACTTGAAGGTACGTCAAAACGTCTGTGTTTGTATATTCCTCCTATAATTCGCATACGGACAAAGATATTAAATCCATGGGAGCTTTGATCACATCACCACGCAAAATAAAGGCCTCCGAAGGAATCTCCAAAGGAAGGATATGACGCACGTAACGACGTAGTTCGGGCGAAACCTTCTCCCGCAAGGTGGAATCGCCGCCAATATGAAGAACATCGTTCTCAGTATTCAGCTGCGTCTGTTTCCATGTATATAAGATGTAATAAAGAGCATCTCCAGGCTGACTGACAGAGAAGGTGTTGGCACGGAGAAGATCTCCATTTCTAAAACAGACCACATCCACCAAACGCCGATGGAAAGAGACAAACATCTCATTCCGAGCCGCTCTCTTGTTCTGTTTTTTCCACAGATAAACGAGTGGCGTAATATGCTGGAAGAACAAGGGATGCTGGAAGGATCGGGCACAGAATTCATAGACATCCTCATCCATTCCGAAAACGACGCGATGAGGAATCTGACGAAGTTCGTTGCTCAGACTCCTGCCATTGAAATCCATAAAGAGAAACTTGAGCAGGTCGTCATCCACATTTTCATCATAATAAGATTCCGGGACGACGGTGTATCGTTCGGAAACATTTACGATCTGGATCCGTTTGTAATTCCACGAAAGACATTCGTTGGAAAAGAAGAGATCTTTTAACGAAGTGATATACGGCACCTGTCGCGAGAACTCCGTGTCGCGATAAAAGAAACTGCCGTGGCCCGAAGGCATGTATCCGGAAAAAGAAAGTCCATCCGGTCGAAGCCGGATGGACACTATATACTTTTCCGAATTATCGGCAGTCAGCGTATCAGGAATACCGATTGCCATAATAACTTTTGATTATTCCCAGTTACCAGCGTTATTGTTGATCTCCTCGATAGAACCTACGCGAAGTCCAGGATATTTATTAGACTTTGTAGCCTTTTCGATCAAGGTCTGAACAAGCTGTTTGTTAAGATCGCTTAAGTACTTATCATAAGGAACTTGGCATTGGAACACCTTAATATCATAACCTGAACCGGATTTCAACGTTGCTGTATCCATTTCGAATGCAATCTTTTCACCAGGAACACCGGGAACATAGCGAAGATTTGCAAGATCAAATCCCTTCGGCAGCAATGTATCCTTAGCAAGTGTCCAAACAGTATCACGTTTGATGATACCCTGGCGAACAGCTTCCTTCTCGGTCAAACCTGCCTGCAACTGATCATCAGTCAAAACGCCTTCCTTAACAATAAAAGGAAGTTTGTGTGTCTCAAGGAAGTTCTGAAGTTCGTCGAAATTGGCTGCATTTTTCTTGTAAGCGTTCTTATATTCGATCTGAATATTACGGATCTGAACAAGACGTGCCTCAATAGCTGCGTTGCGTTGGTCAACTTCGCTGTTAAAATTGATAGGAGTTGTGATACTTGTGTAGCACAAATAGGCAAGCGCTATGATAGCAAGTGCCAATAAAATCTTCAATGTTACTTTCATGGTTCGTATGTTTATTTTTAAATTATTTCGTCCGGCAAATATAAAAAGAATCTTTTATAGATTATCTTTATCAGCAAATTTATTGTAAACAAAATGCTAAATTGTTTCATAAACGACCTTTTTATTAAGAAATTCGTCCTTAATCCGACCGAAGAACAACGGGATGCACTCCAAACCATCGCTTCGTTCGTTCTTTCCAAAGAGGAACATTCTCTCCTGCTTCTGAAAGGATATGCGGGCACCGGAAAGACTTCGCTTGTGGGCGCAGTGGTGAAATCTCTTACGGAGATGAATCTGAAGACCGTACTTCTGGCTCCTACAGGACGCGCCGCGAAGGTATTCTCCAACTATTCAGGTGAAAGAGCCAGTACGATTCACAAGACGATCTATCGCCAAAAGAAGTTCGACGGAGAACTCAGCGGCTTTGTTTCATCCAATAACCTGCACAAAGACACGATATTCATGGTGGACGAAGCTTCGATGATCTCCAACGGCGGCGTCGAATCGTCTGTATCGTTCGGAAGTGGACAGCTGCTTGACGATCTTATACATTATATATATACGGGCGAACGATGCAAACTGATCCTGATGGGCGATGAAGCACAGTTGCCACCGGTTGGACAAGCGGAAAGTCCGGCTCTGAACGTCGGAATGCTGGAGAGTTATGGACTAATCGTGCACGAGATCAGACTGACGCATGTCGTAAGACAAAGCAATGATTCGGGCATTCTCTACAATGCCACCCGACTGCGCGATGCCTTGAGAAACGGGACGGTCGAGATTTTTCCCAAGTTAGCTTTAGCTTCATTCAAGGATTTCACCAAGATTGGCGGAGAGGATCTGATTGAGGAGATCTCATCGTGCTATGCAAAAGACGGCGTAGAAGATACGATGGTCATTTGCCGTTCCAACAAACGGGCAAACATATATAATAATGGTATAAGGAACCGAATTTTCTGTTACGAATCGCAACTCACGCAAGGCGACAGATTGATGGTGGCTCGCAACAGCTATTTTTGGACCAATGACTGCAAGGAGATGGACTTCATCGCCAATGGAGAGATTGTCACCGTGAAACGCTTCCGACATACAGTCGAACAGTTTGACGCACACTTTGCCGATCTGACCATCGAGTTTCAAGACTATGACTTGGAACTGGACGTACGTGCACTGCTCGATACCTTGGAGACTGAGTCTCCGGCGCTTCCACGGGAACAATCGGAGAAGCTTTTCCATTCCATCCTTGAAGGATACGCAGATATACCGGTCCGGAAAGATCGCATGAAGAAGCTTAAGGAAGATCCGTTCTACAATGCCATTCAGATCAAATATGCATATGCCGTCACCTGCCATAAAGCTCAGGGCGGACAATGGAAGAACGTCTTTCTCGACATCGGCTATATGACGGAAGAGATGCTGGGCGAAGATTTTTACCGCTGGCTCTACACGGCTTTTACACGCGCCACGACAAGACTTTACCTTGTAAATCTGCCAAAAGAGTTTGAGGATGAAGCGGAAAAGTGACAATTTTAATGGAACTTGCACATAATTGCAAGGAAATATCTATTTTTGCAACCATAAGACATTCTGTATGACAGACAAAGAAAAAACAAAGCAACTGATGGAATCCGCAGAAGCGCTTGAAGCACACTTCGAGGAGCTCAAGAAACTGCAGTCTGAAACGTCGGTCTGCATGGATGAAATCGGGAGAATCATCGGCGACATCAAGCAGTTATCGGCTACCACGACAATAGTGGACGAGCCCGCGCCTATCACGGAAGTGAAAAGCGACGCGCCAAAAGCTATGACTCTTAACGATCGTTTCCGTCTCATGAGAGGCGACACCGATTAATACGGATCCTATGGCAAAACTGACCATCGTTCCTACTCCAGTAGGCAATCTTGAAGACATGACTTTCCGGGCCGTTCGCGTACTGAAAGAGGCCGACTTGATTCTGGCTGAAGATACACGGACGACAAGCGTACTGCTCGATCACTATGAGATACGCAACCGAATGCTGTCGCATCATAAGTTCAACGAACATCAGACAGCCGCACAGTTTGCCCAAAGAGTGGCAGCCGGTGAAAACGTCGCTCTCGTGTCGGATGCCGGAACGCCTGGAATTTCGGATCCGGGATTTATGTTGGTCCGCGAATGTCTGAAACTGGGTGTGACCGTGGAATGTCTGCCGGGCGCAACTGCTTTCGTTCCGGCTTTGGTGGATTCGGGATTGCCTGACGAGAAGTTCTGCTTCGAAGGATTCCTTCCACAGAAGAAAGGACGCCAGACCCGATTGAAAGAGCTTGCCACGGAGAAACGTACCATGATATTCTACGAATCTCCGTTTAGAGTGTTGAAGACGCTTTCTCAGTTTGCAGAATTCTTCGGTGCGGAAAGACAAGTCTCCGTTTCCCGAGAGATTTCCAAAGTGCATGAAGAGACAGTCAGAGGAAGCGTGGAAGAGGTCATTAACCATTTTAAAGAAAACGAACCGAGAGGTGAATTTGTTATCATTGTAGCGGGATGTGACGAGAAGAAAGAAAAACAGGTTGACAACAACCCAAATTTGATTATATAAAGAGTATTTATTTAATAAGAACGATTATGAAGAAAGTATTTTTTGTTTGTGTCCTCACGGCCATGCTGGCTTCTTGCGGACAAAATGCTTCAGACTATAAAAGACTGCAAGCTGAGAATGATTCCTTACGAATCGAGGCGGCTAAAAGCACGGACGAGATGAACGACATGCTCGCCACGATGAACGACATCGAGGCCGACTTCCAAGCTATGAGCGATGCGGAGAACTACCTAACCGTACAAACGCAGACAGGCGGCGAACTGAACCAGTCTCGTCGGGATCAGATCAAGCAGAACATGGAAATGATCGCCCAGACGTTAAAGAAAAACAAAGATCAGATCGCTCAACTGAAGGACAAACTCAAAAAGAGCGGCATCCAGAGCGAAGCTCTTCAGAAAACCATAGACCGTCTCTCTTCTGAACTGGATCAGAAGTCAACGATGATCGTATCACTGCAGGAAGATCTTGCCAAAAAGAACATCCGCATCCAGGAACTCGACGCCATGGTCGGTTCTCTTAACGAAAATGTGAATAACCTGACCACGACCACCGAGTCACAGGCTAAGACCATAAAGGATCAAGATAAGTCTCTCCACACAGCTTACTACTGCTTCGGTACCGCAAAGGAGCTTAAGAACCAGAAGATCCTGACAGGTGGTGGACTTTTCTCTAAGTCCAAAGCTTTGCAGAGTGAATTCAACAAGGATTATTTCATCACCATCGACGTTCGCGAGACCAAGGAAATTCCGCTGTTCAACAAAAAAGCACAGCTCAAATCCAATCATCCTTCGGGTTCTTATGAATTCGTTAAAGGCAGTGACGGTAATCTGACGCTGAAAATTACCGACGAGAAGTCATTCTGGAGTCTGGGTAAATATCTGGTTATTCAGGTTGGATGAAATACAAAAGTCTTTTCATAGACTTGGATGATACGTTGTGGGATACAGCCCACAACAACAAAGAGAGCCTCGAAGAAGTATTTGACGCGCATAATTGGGAACGTCATTATGCCTCCTTCGAGGCTTTCCATAAGATTTATTGGCCTCACAACATGGACTTGTGGGATCAGTACAGTAAGGGTTTGATCGATCGTCAGACGCTCATCGTGGAAAGACTCGGCTATGTGCTCCGTCCTATGGGAATCACAGAAAAGAAAGATATTCTTGCCATCAACACAGAATTCCTGCAACGCACTACGACTAAGACACGTATTGTGGAAGGCGCGATAGAACTGCTCGAACACCTTCGCTATCACTACCGAATGTTTATTCTCTCTAACGGATTTCGCGAAGTGCAATCGCTCAAACTGCAAAACGCCGGACTTGCTCCCTATTTTGAGAAACTGATTCTCTCTGAAGATGCCAAGGCGCAGAAACCCAGCAAGGCCATCTTCGACTACGCGCTCATCAACACCAATTCCCGACGCAAAGAGAGCCTCATGATTGGTGATGCTATCTCCACGGACATCGAAGGCGCCTACCTTTCAGATATCGACCAGCTTTGGTTCAATCCGAAGGACCTGCCCGCACCCAATAACTTCACGCCTACTTACACAGTTCATTCGCTCAAAGAGATCTGCGACATTCTATAAAATCTCATCTTTCCTTTCCAACTGGAACTTTTTCATTTTTCAATCTCGACGTAAGGAAAACAGGAAAGAGAAAGTGTGTGCGCAGAAGCATGTGCAAGATCATAATCCACAGATGTTGTTTAGTCTTGGCGATGACTCTTCTAGATTATTGCAAGAAT